>DATITJ010000022.1:0-13171 GCA_035467935.1 Ornithinibacter sp. | reverse complement strand
GCCGACCGACAACCTCGACCTGCACTCGGCCGAGGCCCTCGAGGACGCCCTCGCGGCCTTCGAGGGCACCGTGCTCGCGGTGACCCACGACCGGTGGTTCACCCGTGGCCTCGACCGGTTCCTCGTGTTCGGGTCCGACGGCCGCGTCGTCGAGTCCGACGAGCCGGTCTGGGACGAGGGCCGCGTCCAGCGGGCCCGCTGACATCACACCCGGTCGCCCTTGTCGCCCGGCTCCGGGCGGCGCAAGACTGGGTCATGGACCCACAGCGGAACAAGCAACGCACGCTCGACGCCGTGGCCGCCCTCAACCGGGGCGACCTCGAGGGTTACCTCGCGATCTACGCCCCGGGGGCCGTCGTTCACGGCCTGCCCGACCACGTCGCACCCGACGTGGCAGGTCACCGGGAGTTCCTCACGGAGATCCGCGGGTCCCTGCCGGACTTCCGGGCGGAGGTGGAGTCCGTCGTGGCGGAGGGCGACCTGCTGGCTGCGCGAATCACCTACACCGGCAGGCACCTTGGCACGATGCGTGGCGTCGCGCCGACGGGGAAGGTGCTGACGTGGGAGGCCATGACCTTCCGCCGGTACGACGACGAGGGGCAGGTCGTGGAGCGGTGGATCGTCGGCGACAACCTCTCCCTGCTCCACCAGCTCGGGCTGCTCTGAACAGCGGTGCCGGCGGACCGCCCCGGGTGGTGCGCGGGTGAAGGAATCGCAAGTTCTCTGTTCCGCACCCTCATGTACGGGGTCCACCCAGCTAGCGTCCTCGGGTGACAGACCTATCCGCGCGCCACTGGGGTCGTGCGGTGAGCCCGAGGAGCACCGATGCCCGGTCCACGCCGCCTGTTCGCCGTCCTGGTGGGGTCAGCCCTCGTGGCCGCCCCGGTCGTGGGGGCGGTGCCCGCCGAGGCGGAGACCTCGTCGGTGGCCGTGGTCGGCTCGCTCCAGGACGAGCTGGGCTGCCCGGGCGACTGGGACCCGGCCTGCCCCGACACCGAGCTCACCCAGGTGGGCGAGACCTCGGTGTACGCGGGGACCTTCGAACTCCCCGGCGGCAGCTACGAGTACAAGGTCGCACTCAACGACTCGTGGGACGAGAACTACGGGGCGGGCGGAGCCTTCAACGGCGCCAACCTCCCGCTGCTCCTGGCCGGTCCCACCACCGTGCAGTTCACCTTCGACGACGACACGAACCTGGTCTCGTTCGCACCCGCGGACCTCGACGAGGACACGACTCGCGCCGACCGTGCTCTGGCCGAGGACTCGCTGCGCTCCGCGCTGACGCGCGAGCGCTTCTACTTCGTCATGGCGGACCGGTTCGCCAACGGAAGCACGGACAACGACCTCGGCGGGCTCACGGGTGGCCCCCTGACGACCGGCTTCGACCCGACCCACAAGGGCTTCTACCATGGCGGTGACCTCAAGGGCATCAGCCAGAAGCTCGACTACATCAAGGACATGGGCACGACGGCGATCTGGCTCACGCCGAGCTTCAAGAACAAGCCGGTCCAGGGCGGTCCCGGTCAGGAGAGCGCCGGTTACCACGGCTACTGGATCACCGACTTCACCCAGATCGACCCGCACCTCGGCACCAACGAGGACATGAAGGAGCTCATCGACGCGGCCCACGCCAAGGGGATGAAGGTCTTCTTCGACATCATCACGAACCACACCGCCGACGTCATCGACTACGAGGAGCAGCAGTACACCTACCGGTCCAAGAAGACGTTCCCCTACGAGGACACCGACGGCAACCCCTTCGACGACCGGGACTACGTGGGCAAGCCGGCCGCCGACTGGCCCGAGATGGACGAGGACTCCTTCCCGTACACGCCGTTCCTCCACGACGGTGACGAGAAGGCCAAGACCCCCAACTGGCTCAACGACCCGCTGATGTACCACAACCGCGGCGACTCGACCTTCGCCGGCGAGTCCTCGACCTACGGCGACTTCATCGGCCTCGACGACCTGTTCACCGAGCGCCCCGAGGTCGTGAAGGGCATGGGCGAGATCTACAAGACGTGGGTCGACTTCGGCATCGACGGGTTCCGGATCGACACCGTCAAGCACGTCAACCTCGAGTTCTGGCAGGAGTTCGTGCCGGACATCCTCGGTGAGGCCGAGCGCATCGGGAACGACGACTTCTTCGCCTTCGGCGAGGTCTACGACGGCAACCCCGCGGTGATGTCCGAGTACACGACGGCCGGGAAGCTCCAGGCGACCCTCGACTTCGGCTTCCAGCAGCAGGGCGTCGACTTCGCCAAGGGCAACCCGGCGAACGTCCTGGGCGACTTCTTCGCCAAGGACGACTGGTACACCGACGCCGACAGCAATGCCTACCAGCTGCCGACCTTCCTCGGGAACCACGACATGGGACGCGCCTCGATGTTCCTCGAGCGTGACGGTCAGAGCGAGGCCGAGCACCTGGCGCGGGTCGAGCTCGCCCAGTCGCTCATGTTCACGACCCGCGGCAACCCGGTGACCTACTACGGCGACGAGCAGGGCTTCGTGAGCACCGGCGGCGACCAGGCCGCCCGTGAGGACATGTTCGCGAGCGAGGTCGAGCTCTACAACACCGAGAAGGTGCTCGGCGGGCCCGAGGGCTCCATGGACCGGTACGACACCGACCACCCGCTCTACGAGCACATCAGCAACCTGTCCGCCCTGCGGCAGAAGCACCCCGGCCTGGCCGACGGTGCGCAGGTGAACCGCTACGCCGCGGAAGGGGCCGGCATCTTCGCCGTGTCCCGCATCGGTGAGGGCACCAAGGGTGGCAAGAATGCCGGTCGCGTCGAGTACGTCGTGGCCGCCAACAACGACACCACGGCCGCGACCGCGACATTCCCGACGTGGACCAAGGGCCCCGGAGCCGTCTTCACCCCCGTGCTCGGGGGGGCCAAGGCCGTCAGGCCGGCTGCCAACGGCTCGGTCAAGGTGACCGTCCCGCCGCTCTCGGTGAGCGTCTGGAAGGCCAACAAGCCGATCAGCACCTCGGGTGCGGCCCCGACCGTGGAGGTCGTCGTGCCCGACGGCGGCGCCTACGGCCGGGCCGAGATCCGCGCGGACGTCGGGGCGAGCACCTTCGCGCAGACGACCTTCCTCTGGCGCCAGCTCGGCGCCGACGAGTGGCAGCCGCTCGGCACCGACGACAACGCTCCCTTCCGCGTCTTCCACGACGTCTCGGGCCTCGAGCTGGCCACGCCACTCGAGTACCGCGCGGTCGTCAAGGATGCCGGTGGTCGGGTGGCCGGTGACTCCTCCTGGGTCCAGGTCGTCGAGCCCCCGTCGCAGACGGTGCCCGAGCTGGGGGACCCGGCGGCTTCGCAGCCCGGGACCGTGGCGATCGCCGGCACGCTGAACTCGGAGATGGGCTGTGCGGCCGACTGGGACCCCGCGTGCGACCAGGCGCAGATGGTGCTGGATGCCGATGACCAGATCTGGAAGAAGAGGGACGTCACCCTGCCGGCGGGCCCCTACGCCTACAAGGCCGCGCTCAACCGCTCCTGGACGGAGAACTACGGCGAGGCAGGCGTGCGCGACGGCGGGAACATCTCGCTGGAGACCGCCGACGGCAGGGTGTCGTTCTACTACGACCCCACGACTCACTGGGTGGTCTCCGACGAGCAGGACGACATCATCACCGTGCCCGGGTCGTTCCAGTCCGAGCTCGGGTGCGAGGGCGACTGGCAGCCGGACTGCATGCGACCGTGGCTGCAGGACAAGGACGGCGACGGCGTCTACGCGATCATCACCACCCGGATCCCGGCGGGCACGTGGGAGTTCAAGGTCGCACACGGGCTCTCGATGGTCGAGAGCTACCCGGCGGCCAACCTCAGCGTGACCGTCCCGACAGACGGCGCGACGACGACGTTCCTCTACGACTCTGTCAGCCACGAGGTGACCGTCACGAGCGGCTGACCGGCTGACCGGCTGGAACCGATCCGTCCCCCGATCGACCAACAGGTCGCTCGGGGGACGGAGGCGTTCGTCCCTGGCGTGCCTCGTGGTCGATGTCGGGACGGGGCGGGAGTGTCGGTCCGTCAGCGGCCGATCGTGACGTCGGTGCCGGAGAGCGAGGCCGCGAACCCGGCATCCGTCACCTCGACGTCGGTGAGGGCCATGCCCGCCGGGGCACCGGGCACGTCCTCGCGGATCGTCACGAGGGTGCGGACCAGGGCGCTCGCGGCCGCGTCGAGGAACGACGGGCCGCCGAGGTCGACGGTCTCGGGCTCGATGAGCAGCTGGCCCCCGTCCGCGGTCACCGTGCCGGTCGCGCTCACCGTGAGGTCGCGCCCCAGCACCGTCACCTGTCGTTCGATGCCGGCGAGGCCTCCGCCGGCGTCGAAGATGCGCACGTCCTCGCCGACCTGCGACGCGACCGTTGCGTAGGGGACCGTCGCCTCGAGCTCCAGGCGGTCGGCTCGCAGCCCTTGCTGGGAGAACCGCACCCCGCTGCCGGTCGCCACGACGTCGGCGAGCTCGGCCGCGGCGGACACGACGTCCTGGCTGCGCAGCTCGACCGCGCCGAGCCAGGTCTCGTCCGCGGCGAGGTCGTCGGGCTGTTGGGGAGCGGGCGCGCCGCCCGGGCCGGATGCCGTCGGCGACGGCACCGCGACCGGCTCGCCACCGCTGGTGCCGAGCACGAGCACCAGGGCGAGCACCGCGAGGGCGAGGACGGCGAGGGTCGTGGCGACCCCGAGGAGGAAGTGCTTCACCCCGTCAGGGTGCCACCCTCGACGGGCTCCAGGACGCGCTCCCGCTCACGCCGACGGGCGGGGACGTAGAACACGGCGCCGAGGACGCTCACCGCACCGGCCGTCACCATCGCCGTCGCGATGCTCGCGCGGTCGGCGAGGGTGCCGACGAGCGGGGCGGCCACGGCGAAGGCGAGGAACGCCATCATCGAGTTGATCGAGAGCACGGTGGAGCGGTTCGAGGCCTGCGCCTCGCGGTGCAGCAGCGCGGCGTGCGGCGGGCCGTTCATGCCGTGCATCGAGTACGTGAGCAGGTAGGCCACGACGAGGGCCACCGGCCCCGCGACCAGACCCATGACGACGGCCCCGAGCGCGTTGAGGGTGCGGCCGAGCATCGCCGCCCGGGCCACGCCGAGCCGCGCCGAGGCCACACCGGCGAGCCACGAGCCGGCCGCGAACAGGCCCCAGCCCGCCGCGGACACCGGGCCCACGAGTGCCCCGGCCTCCTGGGACGAGCCGAGCATCTCCTCGAGCCGCAGCGGCATGAGCGACTCGAAGGTGATCATGCCGATCGACCAGAACACCTCGGCGAGGACGAGGGCGAGCAGGACCCGGTTCGTCGCGAGGAGCCGCAGCCCGTCGCGGATGACCACCGGGGTCTGGCGGGACTCGGTGAGGGCGTGCGCGAGCCGCGTGCGCCCTGCAGCGCCGGTGGGCCGGGGCTCGTCCATGAGGAGGGACGCGGCGATGAGGTGCACCACCGTGAGCGCGACCGAGACCCACACCGCCACGTCGAGAGCGGAGGCGCCGGTGACCCCGAGGACGGTGCGCACCGGGTCCCACCAGATGAGCCCGCCGGAGAGCACCGCCCCCACGGCGATCGCGCCGCCGAGCACCGTGCCCGCCCTCGAGAGCTGCCGGTCGACGTCGGCGCCCGGTGTCCCGGCGTGGACGGTGTCGACGAACCACGCCTCGAGGGGCCCGGAGTCGAGCGCACGGAACGCCCCCATGAGCGCTCCCGCGACGACGAACGCCCAGAAGCCCTGGGCCAGGGCGTAGGCGACAGCGGCGACGACGTTGACGACGGCCGCGGCGAGGTAGACGGGGCGGCGGCCCACGGCATCCGCGAAGCCGCTCGTCGGCAGCTCCAGGAGGAAGCACGCGATGCCCATGACGGCACCGACCGAGGCAGCCTGCGCGATGGAGAGGCCTCGGCCGGTCTGCACGAGGATGAAGATGCCGACGACGAGGCCGACGGGCAGCCAGCGGGTCGTCGTGAGGAGGTAGAGGCGACGCTCGGCCTCCCGGGGGCTGAGGTGGGCGTGGCTCATCGGACCGGCGCCTTGTCGAGGTCGAGGGCGTACGCGAACAGGTAGACGGCGATCCGCTTGGCCTCGGGGTTGCCCTGGCCGACCCGGCGGTAGCGCTGCACGATCTCACCGATCTCCTCGCGCATCGCGCTCAGCTGCTCGGCGGTGACGAGCACCATCTCGTCGCTGCTGCCGCAGGCGTCCTGCCAGGGGGCGGGCCAGGAGGGGGAGGCGTCGACCCAGCGCTCCGCCTGCTCGGAGAAGTGGCGCACGTAGTCGCGCGCCAGCCAGTTCAGGGCGGTCTCGGAGTCCTCGTCGCCCTCGAAGTCGCTGGGGTAGTAGGAGTGGAAGTCGGTGGCGGCGCGCCACAGCCGCCGCTTCCCCTCGCCCTCGCCGGTGTCGGCCACGAGGCCCACCGACTCGAGCGTGCGCAGGTGGTAGGAGGTCGCCCCCGAGTTGGTGCCGAGCTCGGCCGCGAGGTCGGTCGCCGTCGCCGGCCCCCCGATCCGCAGCCGGGAGAGCAGGCGCGAGCGCAAGGGGTGGGCGAGCACGCGCAGGCTCGCGGCGTCGAGCCGGATGCCGGTGAGGTGGCCGGAGGTCTCGTCGGGGGCGGGGGTCGTCGTGTCCATGTGTGCATAATATCTGTGCACACTCTCTTTGCACAAGAGTCGTGCAGCAGGATCATGCACGCCTGACATCGCAGGTCAGGGGTGGCGCCGGGGGGGTCGGAGCGCGATTTGGGGGCCGGGGGTCGCACCCGTAAACTTGAGGACTGTTGTGCCGTACGCCCTCGACAGGGGCCCACGCGGTCCCTCCCGGGAGCACGCGGCATACGCCAGCCCCATCCTCGACGACCCAGGACACCTGATGCGTACCTACACCCCGAAGCCGGGCGAGATCACGCGGCAGTGGCACGTGATCGACGCCACTGACGTCGTGCTCGGCCGCCTCGCGAGCCAGACCGCGATCCTGCTGCGCGGCAAGCACAAGCCGACCTTCGCCCCCCACGTCGACATGGGCGACTTCGTCATCATCATCAACGCCGACAAGGTCGCCCTCACCGGCGCCAAGCTGCAGCAGAAGAAGGCCTACCACCACTCCGGCTTCCCGGGTGGTCTGAAGTCGACCTCGTACACCGAGCTCCTCGCGAAGAACCCCGAGAAGGCCGTCGAGAAGGCCGTCCGCGGCATGATCCCCAAGACCACGCTCGGCCGGGCGCAGCTGACCAAGCTGAAGATCTACTCCGGCTCCGAGCACCCCCACGCTGCCCAGCA
The DNA here is from genome assembly GCA_035467935.1 of Ornithinibacter sp. Taxonomy (GTDB): domain Bacteria; phylum Actinomycetota; class Actinomycetes; order Actinomycetales; family Dermatophilaceae; genus Fodinibacter. Next base: position 5,893 of record DATITJ010000022.1, on the reverse strand, counting down.
GCCCACGCCCTTCGAGATCTCCCAGGTGGCCCAGTGATGTCCGAGACTGTCCAGATCGACGAGACCGCGGGGACCGACGTCAACGACGCCCCCGTCACCGAGTACACCTCCGAGACGGACGCCGCCGTCGCCGGTGGTGAGCCGACCGCCCGCCCCAGCGCCTCGGCGCCCGGCGCCGCGACCGGTCGCCGCAAGCAGGCCATCGCCCGCGTCCGCATGGTGCCCGGCACGGGTGAGTGGACGATCAACGGCCGCACCCTCGAGGGCTACTTCCCCAACAAGGTGCACCAGCAGATCGTCAACGAGCCCCTCAAGGTGCTCGAGCTCGACGGTGCCTACGACGTGCTCGTGCGCGTCCACGGTGGTGGCCCCTCCGGCCAGGCCGGCGCGGTGCGCCTCGGCGTGGCCCGCTCGCTCAACGGGGTCGACCCCGAGCTCAACCGCGCGGCGCTGAAGAAGGCCGGCTTCCTCTCCCGCGACGCCCGCGTCCCCGAGCGCAAGAAGGCCGGTCTCAAGAAGGCCCGCAAGGCGCCCCAGTACAGCAAGCGCTGATCCCGCACCCACGGCATCCGCTGCGACGCCGTGCCCGGCCCGAAGGCGGCACCCTCCCGGTGCCGCCTTCGGCGCGTCCGGGAGTAGGTTCGTCCCGGCATCCGCTCCGAAAGGCACCCCCATGTCCCGACTCTTCGGCACCGACGGCGTTCGCGGCCTCGCGAACGGCCCCGTCATCACCGCCGAGATGGCCCTGTCGGTCTCCGTCGCCGCCGCCCGTGTGCTCGGCCAGGTGGGGGCCGTGCCCGGCCACCGGCCCAAGGCCGTCGTCGGGCGCGACCCGCGGGCCTCGGGGGAGTTCCTCGCCGCGGCCGTCGTCGCCGGCCTCGCCTCGGCGGGTGTCGACGTCTACAACGCCGGGGTCCTGCCGACCCCCGCCGTCGCCTACCTCACCGCCGACATCGGTGCCGACTTCGGCGTCATGCTCTCGGCCTCGCACAACGCGATGCCCGACAACGGCATCAAGTTCTTCGCCCGGGGCGGGCACAAGCTGCCCGACGACGTCGAGGACCGCATCGAGGCCGCGATGGGCGAGAGGTGGGCACGACCGATCGGTGCCGACGTGGGTCGCGTCGTGACGATGCCCGAGGGCCACACGCGCTACATCTCCCACCTGCTGCGCGTGCTGCCCAACCAGCTCGACGGGATCACGGTGGTCATCGACGGTGCGCACGGGGCCGCGAGCATGGTCTCGCCCGAGGTCTTCCGCCTCGCGGGCGCCGACGTCGTCGAGATCGGCACCGCCCCCGACGGCCTGAACATCAACGACGGCTACGGCTCCACCCACCTCGACCCCCTCAAGGCGGCCGTCGTCGCGCACGGCGCGCAGCTCGGCATCGCCCACGACGGTGACGCCGACCGCTGCCTGGCCGTCGACGCGACCGGCACGGAGGTCGACGGCGACCAGATCATGGGCATCCTCGCCGTCGCGTTCAAGGAGCGCGGCGCGCTCGCGCACGACACGCTCGTCGCGACCGTCATGAGCAACCTCGGCCTCCTCATCGCCATGGAGCGCGAGGGCATCCGGGTGCTGCAGACCGGTGTGGGTGACCGCTACGTCCTCGAGGAGATGCGCGCCGGGGGTTACTCCCTCGGCGGGGAGCAGTCGGGCCACGTCATCATGCTCGACCACGGGACGACCGGCGACGGCGTGCTCACGGGCCTCATGCTCGCCGCCCGCGTCGCGGCCACCGGCCGCAGCATCGCCGAGCTCGGCACCGTGATGACCCGGCTGCCGCAGGTGCTCGTCAACGTGCGCGGCGTCGACAAGGGCCGCGTCGAGACCGACGAGGGCCTGCAGTCGGCCGTGCGCGCGGAGGAGGCCGCCCTCGACGGTTCGGGCCGGGTGCTCCTGCGCAAGTCGGGCACCGAGCCGCTCGTGCGGGTCATGGTCGAGGCGCCGACGCAGGAGCAGGCGGATGCCGTCGCGGCCCGCCTCGCGGGCGTCGTGCGGGAGCGCCTCACCCCCTGACCCGTCGTCGGCGACCCGCGGGTCCCCCGCCGGACACGACCCTGACCCCGTGACGTGCTCCTGACGTCGCGGGTCGTCAGCGGGGGAGGAGGGCCTCGACGTGCCGGGCGATCTCGAGGGTTGCCGTGGCAGCCGGTGACGGGGCGTTGAGCAGGTGCACGACCCGTCCGTGCCGCTCGACGAGGAAGTCGTCGACGAGGGTGCCGTCGGGGCGCACGGCCTGTGCCCTCACTCCGGCGGGTGCGCGCACGAGGTGCTCCTCGCGCAGCTCTGGCACCAGGCGCTGCACGCTCTGCGTGAAGCGGCGGCTCGACAGCGAGCGCACCATCTCCGCGGCCCCGCTGCGGTGGTGCCGTCGGGCGAGTCGCCAGAACCCGGCATACGCCAGCGTGCCCGCCAGGTCGGCCGGGCTGACGTCGCCCCAGGTGTAGCCCTCACGGGCCAGGGCGAGCACGGCGTTGGGCCCGGCGTGCACGTCGTCGTGGACGCCCCGGGTCAGGTGCACCCCGAGGAACGGGAACGCGGGGTCGGGCACCGGATAGACGAGCCCGCGCACGAGGCGCGCTGCCTCGGGGGTGAGGGAGCGGTACTCACCACGGAACGGCACGATGCGCACCGAGGGTCGGTGGCCGAGGAGCCGCGCGACCCGGTCGGCCTGCAGCCCCGCGCAGACGACGACCGCGTCAGCCGTGACCTCGCCACCGGTGGTCTCGAGCACGACCTCGCGCGTGCCGTCCTTCCCGCCGACGACCTCGGTGCCCGGCATGAGCCGGGCGCCCCCGTCGCGCAGTCGCCGCACGAGCACCGCGCACACGGCCCGGTAGTCGACGACACCGGTCTCCGCGACGTGCAGGGCGGCGAGGGCGGCCACGTGCGGCTCGTGCTCGCGGGCCTGCTCGCCGGTGAGCAGGGTGACCGTGAGGCCGTTGGCCAGCCCGCGCTCGTTGAGGGCGGCCAGTCCGTCGAGCTCGGCCGGGACGGTCGCGACGACCAGCTTGCCGGTGACCCGGTGCGGCACACCCTCCTCGCGGGCGAGCGCCAGCAACGCGTCGGCCCCCGCACGGCACCACCGGGCCTTGAGGCTGCCGGCCGGGTAGTAGAGCCCGGAGTGCAGGACCCCGCTGTTGCGCCCGGTCTGGTGCCGGGCCCAGTCGTGCTCCTTCTCGAGCACCGTCACCTCGGCGGACGGGTCCTCCCGCAGCACCCGCTCGGCGACGGCGAGCCCGACGATCCCGCCGCCCACGACGGCGACACGGCGGGCGGCCGTCACGGCATCCGACCAGTGATGTCCGCCAAGGCCCTCGGCTCCCGCGTCATCCCGTGCGACCGGCGCGGTGCGCGGCGATGATGCGGGCGTACTCGAGACCGGAGTCCTTGGTCGTGCGCACCTGCGTGTCGTAGTCGACGTGCACGATGCCGAAGCGCTTGGCATAGCCGTAGCCCCACTCGAAGTTGTCGAGCAGGCTCCACGCGAAGTAGCCGCGCACGTCGGTGCCGCCCTCGATGGCGTCGGCGATCGCGCCGAGGTGCGCCTGGAGGTAGGCGACCCGCTCGGGATCGTGCACGTGGCCGTCGTCGGAGACGGTGTCCGGCCACGCCGAGCCGTTCTCGGTGACGTAGATCGGCAGCCCCGACTCCCGGGCCGACCGCTCGATGACGAGGCGGTGGCTCTCGGGTGACTGCTCCCAGCCCATGTCGGTGAGTGGGGGGCGCGGGGCGGTCTCGACGACGCCGTCGCAGCCCGGCATCGGGTTGGTCGACTCCTCGCCGTCGCGGGCCGCGCGCACGCGGGTCGGGAAGTAGTTGTTGACGCCGAGGTTGTCGAGCGGCACCGAGATCGTCTCGAGGTCGCCGTCGTGGATGAACGCGTGGTCGGTGATGCCGGCGGTGTCCTCGAGGAAGCCGTCGGGGTAGGCGCCGCGGAAGAGCGGCCCGAAGAAGATGCCGTTGAGGGCGTTGTCGGCGCGGCGCACGGCATCCGCGTCGCGCTCGTCGCCGTCCTCGGGCCCCCAGACCTGGGTCGGGTTGAGGGTGATCGACACCTCGGCGCGGGGGGAGTGCTCGCGGATGACGGGCACGGCCGTGCCGTGGGCGAGCATGAGGTGGTGGGCGGCGACCAGCGACTCCGCGGCGTCGTGGTGGCCCGGCGCGTGGGCGCCGATCGCGTAGCCGAGCACCGAGGAGCACCACGGCTCGTTGAAGGTCGTCCAGCTGGTGACCCGGTCGCCGAGGGCCGCCGCGACGGCCTCGGTGTACTCGGTGTACCACTGCGCGCTGTCGCGGTTCAGCCAGCCACCGCGGTCGTCGAGCACCTGCGGCAGGTCCCAGTGGTAGAGCGTGACCACCGGTCGGATGCCGGCGCCGAGCAGGGTGTCGACGAGGCGCGAGTAGAAGTCGATGCCGGCCTGGTTCACCGCGCCGGTGCCCCCGGGGACGATGCGCGGCCACGCGACCGAGAAGCGATAGGCGTCGAGCCCCAGCCGTGACATGAGGGCGACGTCCTCGGGCACGCGGTGGTAGTGGTCGCACGCGACGTCGCCGGTGTCCCCGTCGACGACCTTGCCCGGCGTGCGCGAGAACGTGTCCCAGATCGAGGGGCTGCGGCCGTCCTCGTCGTGCGCGCCCTCGATCTGGTAGCTGGCCGTGGCCGCTCCCCAGAGGAAGCCGTCAGGGAACGATCGCGCGAAGGTCTCCATGGTGGCCAAACCTACCGCTCGGGGTGCACCTCGTCGCCGTGCCGGATGGTCCCGCGGACGTCGGGCACGAGCTGCACCGCGAACCACGTCGCGCCGTCCCACCGGCGGTGCCGCGCGAGGGTGCGGATGGGCTCCGGGCCGCGCTCGCGGGTCGTCGGGTCGACCGTCGTCATGACGCACCGGTCGACGGGCTTGACGACCCGCAGCGTCACCGCGCCGACCCGGACGCGCGTCCAGTGGTCCTCCTCGAACGGCTCGAGGTCGCCGTCGACGACGAGGTTGGGACGGAACCGCTCCATCGCCAGGGGCGCCGCCGGCTGCTCGCCGCGCTCGAGGGCGGTCTCGGTGACCCAGTCGTCGAGCCGTCGAAGCGAGGCCGCGGAGGCGAGGGTGACCGGGTAGCCGTCGGCGAAGGCCGTCGCCTCGCCGGGGAGCGTCAGCCGTGGGTCGAGGGGGCGCGGGTCGGCGACGTTCACGAGGGTGACGTCGTCCCGGCCGAGCGCGCCACGCAGCCAGGCGTTCGCGTGGTCGCCGGCCGGTCGACCGGTGAGGGCTCGGCCGTGGACGGTGACGGGGACGGCATCCGTGTCGGGGGTGTGCACCTCGACGGGCCCGGTGCCCGGAGCGCTGAGTCGCAGGCCGTGCCGGAGCGTGGGGTCGGTGGCAGGGGTGTCGGCGACGAGGGTGAGCAGGGAGCGGTCCTCGCGGGCGGTGAGGCACTCGGCATCCGGGCCGATCACCATCCAGCGGCGGTCGTCGGCGAGCCCCCAGGGCTCGACCTCCGCGTGCCGCACCCGCCGGGTGGCGGTGCTCTTCACCGGGTGGAGGGCCAGGCCCGCCAGTCGGATCACGGCGCGGGACCGACGTCGCCGACGTCTCCGATGACGCGCACGACCTTCGCCTCGCCGTGCGCGAGGTCGTACTCCGCGCCGACGATGGCCAGCGCCCCGCTGCGCAGGCGGTCGGCGATGAGTATCGAGCGCTCGCTGATGAGCGCGCAGGTGCGCACGACGTGCTCGGTCTCGATGTCCTCGATCGTCGGTGTGCGGCCTCCGCGCGAGGCGGCGAGGACGCTCGGGGTCACCCGCTCGACGATGTCGCGCAGGAAGCCGCCGGGCACCTCGCCGGTGCGCACCGCCTCGCAGGCGGCCGCCACCGCGCCGCAGGAGTCGTG
>DATITJ010000021.1:0-2153 GCA_035467935.1 Ornithinibacter sp. | reverse complement strand
CGTCGCCTCCCGCGTCAGCACGGTGCTCGGCGACGCCTCGGCCGGGCCCGAGCTCTTCGCCGACACCGCCACCGACCTGCTCGCCGTCCGCTCCGGCATCGTCCCCGAGGTGACCCGCCGCCTCGACGCGACCGAGGGGCTCCAGCGCGTCGCCCCGCGCGACGGGTGGGAGATGTGGCGCGTCAGCCCCACCGGCACCGACGTCGAGAGCCTCGTCGCCCCGCCGCGCCTGCGCGTCGAGACCCCCACCGGCACGCTGCTCGTCCAGGCCACCGGACAGCACGCCGCCACCCGCACCACCGTCGACGTCCCGCAGGGCGGCCGGCTCGTCGTCGCCGAGCCCACGGCGTGGGCCGAGCACGCGTCCGTCGAGGTCGACGGCGTCGTCCTCGAGCCCGTCGGCGGCACCTCGACCCCCACCTACGCCCTGCCCTTCGGCGAGAGCGACCTGAGGATCACCGTGACCGACCCCCTGCGCTGGTGGCACCTCGGCCAGGTCATCGCCTTCGCCTGTCTCGCCTTCCTCGCCGTGCCCTTCGGCCGTCGCGACTCGAGGGTGGGTCAGCCATGAGCCGCCTCGCCACGGCGCGGACCCGCACGGCCGCCACGCTGCGCGGCGTCAACGTGGCGGGCGTGGCACGCGTCGTCGTCGTCGGCGCCGCCGCCGCCGGACTGGTCCACCTCGCCACGACCCAGTCGGTCGGGCTCGACCTCGCGGCCGGCTCCGGGGAGCAGTTGACGCCCGTCGTCGGCAGCGCCCTCGCCACCCGCGTCACGCAGGTGTGCCCGGGTGCCGAGCTCACCGGCATCCCCGGGGTTCCCGACACCAGGGTGGCGGCGAGTCTCTCGGCGGCCACCGGCCCGGCCGACCTCCTCCCCGCCGACCCCACGCCCGGCGGGTCCCTCACCGCCGCGTCGGGCAGCACGCGGCTGCTCGAGGTCGACGCACGTCCCGGTAGTGCCACGGCCCCCCTGCCGTCCGCGGGGCCGGTGCGCCTCGGCGCCGTGGGTGCCCTCGCACCGGCGGTCGCCGGCACCCAGGAGTGGCTGGCGAACAGCCCCAGCCTCCGCGGCCTCGTGTCGACACCCTGCGGCTCGGGCGCCTCCGACCTCTGGCTGCTCGCGGGCGGGGCGGGCCCGGGTCGTCAGGAGCGTCTCGTGCTCACCAACCCCGGCGCCAACCCGGTCACGGCCGACGTCACCGTGCACGGCGCCACCGGCCCGCTCGGTGACCCCCGGGTCGAGACGGTCCCGCCGGGCGGCCGGGTCAGCATCCTGCTCGACGCGGCATCCGGCGCCGAGCAGCACCCCGCGGTCCACGTCCGCGCCGACGGCGGCGGCCTCCACGCCACGCTCACCGACACGTGGCTTGACGGCAGCACCGCGCTCGGCGCCGACACCACCACCGCGACCGCCGCGCCCGCGACGGTCCACGTCGTGCCGGCCGCGGTCTTCGGCCCAGGCCCCACCGCGCTGCGCGTCGCCGTGCCGGGGGAGCAGGGTGCCGTCGTCAAGGTCACCGTGCTCGCCGCCGACGGGCTGGTGCCCCTCACCGGCGACACCGTCCTCAGCGTCGGGCCCGGTGCGGTCGGCGAGCTGCCGCTCACCGGGGTGCCGGCGGGCACGGATGCGGTCGTCATCCGCTCCGACGTCCCCGTGGTCGCCTCCGTGCTCTCCCGGGTCGGCACCGGCACGGCCCCGGGCGACATCGCCTGGTCGGTCGCCGGCACCGGTCTGCGCTCGGTCGGGGGTGCCGCCTTCGCCGAGGTCTCCTCGGTGACCCGCACCCTGCACCTCGTCTCCACCGGCGGCAGCTCCTCGGCACAGGTCATCAGCGTCATCGGTGGCACGCCGCGCAGCCAGACCGTCGAGCTCCCTGCCGACGGGCTCGCCACCGTGCCCCTCGAGGGCGCCACCTCGGTGTGGGTGCGCCGCAACCCCGGCAGCGGCGAGCTGCGGGGTGCCGTGCTCAGCTCGTGGGGCTCCGGCGCCACGCAGATGCTGTCGTCGATGCCGTTGCTCGAGACCGCCGTCACCTCACCGGTCAGCCGCGCCTTCCCGCTTCCCTGACCCGACGGGCCCGCGCAGCACTGCCTCGTCCCACCTCGCCCCGTCGTCGGCGAGGGCTCGACCGCGCGCCCGTGGCACCGCGC
>DATITJ010000020.1:0-2863 GCA_035467935.1 Ornithinibacter sp. | reverse complement strand
GTCGAAGCGCGGGAGGACGACCCGGGCGGTCTCGGTCGCCGTGCCGTGCAGGGTGAGCACGGGGTCGATCTCGCCGAGGTCGAGGTTCCACTTCCCCCAGCCCTCCTCGCCGTAGCGGAAGCCGATCGACCCGTTGGGGATGGCGACGTCGCCGGTGCGGGCGTCGAGCACCGCGGGCTTCCACATGGCGTTCTCTTCGGAGCTCTCCGCGATGTCGAGGTCTCCGGCCACGAGGTACTTGCCCGGTCGGTATGCCGTGCCGTCCCCGTCACCATCACCGGCGGTCCCGGCCTCCGTCGTCTCGGGCTCGAGGCCGACGAGGAACGGGAGGTCGGTGTACTGCTGGTTGTAGCGCGTGAAGAAGTCGACCTGCTGGTCGACGAAGTACTCCTTGAGGATGACGTGGCCCATCGCCATCGCCAGCGCCCCGTCGGTCCCGGGGGCGGCGGCGACCCACTCGTCGGCGAACTTGACGTTCTCGGCATAGTCCGGTGAGACGGCCACGACCTTCTGGCCGCGGTACCGCGCCTCGGTCATCCAGTGGGCGTCGGGCGTGCGGGTCATCGGGACGTTCGACCCCCACATGATGAGGTAGCCGGCATCCCACCAGTCACCGGACTCGGGCACGTCGGTCTGGTCGCCGAACATCTGTGGCGAGGCGTTGGGGAGGTCGGCGTACCAGTCGTAGAACGAGAGCATCGGCGCCCCGATGAGCTCGAGGAACCGGGAACCGGAGGCGTAGGACACCGGGGACATCGCGGGGATCGGCGAGAAGCCCGCGATCCGGTCGGGGCCCCAGCGCTTGACGGTGTAGACGTGGGCCGCCGCGATGATCTCGACCACCTCGTCCCACGTCGAGCGCACCAGCCCGCCCTTGCCGCGAGCCGACTTGTAGCGCTTGGCCTTCTCGGGGTCCTGGACGACCGAGGCCCACGCGACCACGGGGTCGCCGCCGACCGCGCGCTTGGCCTCGCGGTACATCTCCAGGAGCACCCCGCGCACGTAGGGGTAGCGCACCCGGGTGGGCGAGTAGGTGTACCAGCTGAAGGCCGCGCCGCGCGGGCAGCCGCGCGGCTCGTACTCGGGCCGGTCGGCGCCGGTGGACGGGTAGTCGGTCTGCTGCGCCTCCCACGTGATGATCCCGTCCTTGACGTAGACCTTCCACGAGCACGACCCGGTGCAGTTGACCCCGTGGGTGCTGCGCACGACCTTGTCGTGCGCCCACCGGTCGCGGTAGAAGGAGTCACCCGAGCGCCCGCCGGTCGCGTGGATGGAGCGCTTGTCGTCGGACACCTCCGAGCGGGTGAAGAAGCGTCGGGTGCCGACGAGGGCGTCGGTCAGCGGTCCGTCGAGGCCGGCGGGGCTCATGCGGGCTCCTTCGAGGAGATGGTGCGGAAGGGGGTGGTCGTGGTGACGTGGGCGAGGCAGGTGGTGGCGTCGACGAACGGCTCGAGGCTGACCCGGGTGGCGGTCTCGCCCAGCTGCTCGAGCGAGCCGGCGATGAGGCCGCGGTGGATGCCGCACACGACGGCGGGGTTGGCGCGGGCGAGCTCGAGGAACGGGCAGTGGGCCAGTGTGACGAGGGCGGTGCGGCCGCCCTCGGAGGTCCTCAGCTCGGGGGTGTAGCCCCACTCCTGGAGCACGTCGATCATCTGCGCGAGCTTGCCCAGCCACCGCCCGGGGGTGTCGGCGGGGCGCGCTCCGGGTCGACTCTGCACGTGCTCGACGGCCCAGCTCCGGCCCGCCTCGGCGGGTGTCATCGAGTGCCCGGAGACACCCACGGTGAGGGCCTGGGCGAGCAGCCCGCTGAGCAGCCGGAGGGGTTCGAGCTCGCTGCGCGGGTCGACGTCCTCGAGGGAGCCCTGCGCCAGGGTGTAGAACTTCCGCGGCCGGCCGGCCCCGCCCTCGCGACGCACCTCGGCCTCGACGAGGCCGGCGGCGACGAGCTGGTCGAGGTGGAAGCGCACGGTCGTGACGTGCAGCCCGACGTCGCCGGCGAGCTGTGCCGCGGTCAGGCCGGGGCTGCGGCCGCCGGCGTCGACGTGGGCGAGCGCGTCGACGAGCTGTCGGCGCACCGGCGACGCGAGCAGCGCCGCGGCGTCGTGGGGTGCGGCAGCGGTCATGGCTCACTCCCGTCGACATATGAGGACTGCGTTCCTCTCTATCGAAGCACACGGTGACAGCGTTCCGCCACCCCAGGGTCACGCGGAAACGCCTGACGCCAAACCGATTTCGGGAGCATCACTGCCGTCGTCATAGGTGAGCCTCACCTGCCTAGCCGTCGTCGTTCGGCGGGTGTACCGTCCCGGTGACACAATTTAGAGGAATGAGTGCGCGCACATGGAGGGCCGATGAGCCAGGACACGACCGAGCGGGCGGCAGCGCCGGCGGGACCGGCGCACGTCCACGTCTCCGGGGGGGCCAAGCGGGTCCTGACGATGTCGACCCTCGCCTTCACGCTGATGTTCGCCGTGTGGCTCATGTTCGGCATCCTCGGCGTGCCGATCCAGAAGGAGCTCGGCCTCACCGACCCCGAGCTCGCCTGGATCTCCGCGGTCGCCGTGCTCAACGGCTCGCTGTGGCGGTTGCCGGCGGGCATGCTCACCGACCGCATCGGCGGCCGCGTCGTGACGATCGCGATGCTGCTGCTGACCGCGATCCCGTGCTTCTTCCTCACCCAGGTGACCGAGTACCTCCCCCTGCTCGTCCTCGCGTTCCTCGTCGGCTTCGCCGGAAACCTCTTCAGCGTCGGGATCGCGTGGAACGCGGCGTGGTTCCCGAAGGAGCGGCAGGGGTTCGCGCTCGGCGTGTTCGGCGCCGGCAACGTGGGGGCGTCCGTCACCAAGCTCCTCGTGGTGCTCCT
>DATITJ010000019.1:0-9084 GCA_035467935.1 Ornithinibacter sp. | reverse complement strand
CGGCGGCCGGCCGCGGGTGGACGGCACGGCATCCGGCACGGCACACGCGGCGCCGGCATCGGGCACGGGAGGAGGTGGGGCATGGGCACGGGTCACGGTCACGGGCACCCCGGCGCCACCCACCGGTGGCGGCTGCGGGTCGCGTTCGTGCTCGTCGCGGCGTTCTTCGTCGTCGAGCTCGTCGCCGGTCTCGTCAGCGGCTCGCTCGCGCTGCTCAGCGACGCCGGCCACATGGCCGCCGACGTCGTGGCGCTCGGGGCCGCCCTCGTCGCCACCCGCATCGCGACCCGTCCCGACCCCACCGGGCGGCGGACCTTCGGGTCCTACCGCGCGGAGGTGTTCGCGTCGGGGCTCGCCGTGCTGCTCATGCTCGGCGTCTCGTTCTACATCGTCGTCGAGGCGGCGGGGCGGATCGGGGACGACCCGCAGGTCGCGACCGGCGCCATGGTGCTCGTCGGCGGGATCGGCCTGGCCGTCAACGTCGTCGCGCTCCTGCTCCTGCGGGGCGGGGCAGCGGAGAGCCTCAACGTCAAGGGCGCCTACCTCGAGGTGGTCGCCGACACCGTCGGGTCGGTCGGTGTGATCGTCGCCGGCCTGCTCGTCGCGGCCACCGGGTCGGCGCTCTGGGACACCGTCGTGGCGCTGGCGATCGCGGTGTTCGTGGCCGTGCGGGCCGTGCTGCTGGCGCGCGAGGTGCTCGCGGTGCTGGGGCAGCACGCACCGGCCGGCATCCACCCGCCCGACGCCGAGGCCGCCCTGGCCGCGGTGCCCGGCGTCGTCGGCGTGCACGACCTGCACCTGTGGACCCTCACCTCCGGCATGCACGTGGCCACGGCGCACCTCGTCTGCCGCGACGACGCCGACCCCACGCGCGTGCTCACCGACGCCGCCGGGGTGCTGCGCGAGCGGTTCGCCATCGACCACGCGACCATCCAGGTCGAGCCGAGCAGTGCGCGGGCCTGCGTCGAGACGAGCTGGTGACGGCACGACGGGCAGGACGGCACGACCGCGCCGTCCGTGTCGACGGCACGGCATCCGCCGTCCGCCCCGCGCACGGCGGTGGAATGCGGCCGGCCACCGGCGGGTTGGCCCGACCATGACGGCCCGAGCCGACGCCCCCATCACCCGTGCGAGCGTCGGGCTCCGCAGCGAGCGCGGGCCGGTGCTCCTCGCGGTCATGCTGAGCACCGGGCTGGTTGCCATCGACGCGACGATCCTCGCCGCCGCGGTGCCGGCGGTCGTGCGCGACCTCGGCGGGCTGAGCCAGTTCCCGTGGTTGTTCTCGATCTACCTCCTCGCGCAGGCCGTGTCGATGCCGATCTACGGCAAGGTCGCCGACCTCGTCGGCCGCAAGCCGGTCATGCTCCTCGGCGTCGGGCTGTTCGTCGTCGGGTCGCTGCTGTGCGGGCTCGCGTGGTCGATGGGCAGCCTCGTGGCGTTCCGGCTCGTCCAGGGCCTCGGCGCGGGGGCCGTGCAGCCGGTCGGCATGACGATCGTCGGTGACATCTACTCGGTGGCCGAGCGGGCGAAGGTGCAGGGGTACATCGCCTCGGTGTGGGCGATCTCCTCGCTCGTCGGCCCGACGCTCGGCGGGATCTTCGCGGACTACCTCTCGTGGCGCTGGATCTTCCTCGTCAACCTGCCGCTCGGCCTCGCGGCCGCCTGGATGCTGTGGCGCCGGTTCGACGAGTCGCGCGCCGAGCGTGACCCGGCCGCCTCGCGCCCGCGGCTCGACGTCCTCGGCACGGTGCTGCTGCTCGTCGGCACGGTCGCGCTCCTCGTGGCCCTGCTCGAGGGCGGCGTCATCTGGGAGTGGTCCTCACCGGCCAGCGTCGCGCTGCTCGTGGGGTCGGTCGTCGTCCTCGTGGCGTTCGTGCTCGTGGAGCGCCGGGCCGCCGAGCCGGTGCTGCCGCTGTGGGTGTTCCGGCACCGGGTCGTCGGGGCCGCGATGGCGACCTCGCTGGTCGTCGGGGTGCTCCTGCTGGGGCTCACGTCGTACGTCCCGTTGTTCGCCCAGGGGGTGCTGGGCACCGGGGCCATCGTCGCCGGGTTCGCCCTCGCGGCCATGACGATCGGCTGGCCGATCGCGGCCACGACGTCGGGGCGGCTCTACCTGCGTTTCGGGTTCCGGGCGACGACCCTGCTCGGGGCCGTCATCGCCCTGGCCGGCGCCGCACTGCTGCTCACCGTCGACGGGTCGAGCTCGGTGCTGCACCTGGCGGCACCCAACTTCGTCATGGGGCTCGGGTTCGGGTATGCCGCGTCCCCCTCCATCGTCGCCGCCCAGTCGGCGGTGGGCTGGCAGCGGCGCGGGGTCGCGACCAGCGCCACGCTGTTCGCCCGCTCGGTCGGCAGCGCGGTGGGGGTGGCGGCCTTCGGTGCCATCGCCAACACCGTCGTGCGCTCGCGGCTGGGCAGCGAGCCCACCGACCTCGAGTCGCTGCCCGCAGGGGTGCTCGAGCCCGCGATCCACGCGGTGTTCGTCGCGTCGTTCGCGGTGGCCGTGCTCCTCGTCGTCGCGGCGGCGTTCATGCCCAAGCACGTCGACGAGGTCACCGACTGACCGACCGGACGGCCCCGCGCACGCAGGGCGCCTCCTGGCTGTGACGGTGCGGACAGACCGCCGCCGGCCCCCGCGCACGGGGATACCGTGGACGGGACGACGGCGCTGCCGTCCGGCGGGGCCGCGCTCGTTGACGGAGCAGCAGCATGGCACCCGACCACCCCGCCCCCCTCCTGAGACCCGGGCCGCGGCTCACCGCCGCGTGGGTCGTCTCGGTCGCCCTCCTCGTGCTCATGGTCGTCCAGGCCGGGCTCGGCCTGGCGGTCGACGCCCTCTACCCCGAGCAGAACTGGGCGGTCGCGGCCCTGCGCGGCAACGACCTCGTGACCCTGGTGCTCGTCGCTCCTGCCCTGGCCCTCGCCCTCGCCGCGAGCCACCGACGGCCGACGAGCGCCTCGGTGCTCGTGTGGCTCGGGTTGCTCTTCTTCGGCAGCTACAACTACGCGTACTACGTCTTCGGCACGGCGTTCAACGACGTCTTCCTGGTCCACATCGCGGCCTTCACGGCGTCGACGGCGGGGCTGGTGCTCCTCGGCTCGAGCATCGACGCCGACCAGACCGCCCGGGGGGTGGTCGCCGGCACGCGGGCCCGGGTCGTCGCGGTGTTCACGACGCTCGTCGGGGTCGCGCTGCTCGGCGCCTGGGGCACGGTCTCGGTGCGGTTCGCCGTGACCGGCGACCTGCCCGACAACGTCATGCCGCCGGCCGCCGTGCACCTCGTCTACGCCTTGGACATGGGCGTGCTCGCGCCGATGTTCCTGCTCGCCGGCGTGCTTCTCTGGCGCCGGCTGCCGTGGGGCGCGGTCCTGGCGGTCGCGGTGAACGTCAGCGGCGCGGCATACCTGGCAGTGCTCTGGGCGGTCGGGGGCTTCCAGGCGGATGCCGGCATCGCCGGCACCACGTGGCTGTCACCGGTGGCGATCGGCTCGACGCTCGCCTGCGCGGTCGCGGCCGCCACCCTGCTCGTGCACCCGCACGAGGAGAGGGCGACCGCGCCGCGGCACACCAGACCCGCCCGGGTCTGAGCCCCGCACCGGGCCCGGGCGCAGGATCAGCGGGTGGGCGCCCCGAGGCGTCCACCCGCCGAGGCCACCCCGAGCCAGTCGTGCGGGTTGCCGTCCCAGCACCAGCCGAGCTTGGGCGCACGCTCGCTGATCCACAGGGCCGGCACTCGTCGGTCGCCACGACGCGAGCCCGACAGCATGAAGCAGTGGTTCTTCTCGAGCAGGTGCGGGACGTGGGTGCCGACCGCGACACCCTCCTCGATCGTCAGCGGGCTGCGGCCGCGGCCCAGCACCACGGGGAGCGCTTCCGCTGGCGGGACGCCCCGGAACTCCTCGCCACGCTCGACGTCGAGCAGCAGGTATGCCGCCGGGTCGGGGAGCCGCACGTGCTCGGTCGGGCGGAAGGGGGCGAGTCCGTGCTCGCCGTGGTTCCGGTCGACGACGCCCGGCCTGGTGCCCCCGGGGGCGAGGCGCAGCAACGGGACGGTGCGCTCGGGGTCGACGACCTCGCGGGTCAGGACGAGCACGAGGCTCGTGCGCCCGGGTGGGTCGACCTCGGGGAGGTCGGGCAAGGTGGCTGCCGCCTCGCGCAGCGGCGCCAGTCGGCCGGTGAGCTCGGCCTCGGTGACGCCGGCGAGGGCCGGGTAGCCGAGGGCGAGGACAGTGTCGACCTGGCGGTCGAGCACGGTGGTGGCGGCGACGGTGGCGGTGGCTGCGGTGATGGTGACCTCCAGGTGCTGCGGTGCGACGTCCGGCGCGGACGGCCCATGGACAACGCGGCGCGCGGCCCCCGGGTTCCCCCGCCCCCACTTTCCCGCCCCATGCCGCGACCTTCACCGTCGCACCCCTTGCGTTCGGGTGCTGACCTGCGGCTTCTGGTGTCGAGGACGTGTCAGGCGTCGCGGGAGCTCTCGGCGATCGTGTGCTCGCAGTCGGCGGGGTCGTCGGTGGCGCCATCCGGCGCGGCGCCGTGTCGCACGTCGTGTGTCTCGCGGGCCCGCAGCCACGGGATGACCGCGAGCAGGGTGATCAGGCCGGTCGTGCCGAAGGCCAGGGGGTAGCTGCCGTAGTCGATGAGCACACCGGCGAGGATCGGCCCGATGATCGCGCCGGTGTCGGCCGACATCTGGAACGCCGCGAGCGCCGGCCCGCCGTTGCGCTCGCGTCCCACGACATCGGCCAGGGCGGCCTGCTGGGCGGGGTTGAGCATGCCGGCCCCCACGCCCGCGATGACCGAGAGCACGACCAGGGTCGGCAGGTCGGACGCGAAGCCGGTGACGGCCGTCGCCAGGCCGCTGACGAGCAGCCCGCCGATGATGAACGGCCGCCGACCCAGCCGGTCGGACAGCCGTCCCGCGACGGTCAGGCCCACCGCGTTGCCCGCCGCGAACACCGCGAGCGCCGTGCCGGCCACCCACGGCTCCTTGCCGATGACCACCGCTGCGAACAGCGGGAGGATCGCGTTGCGCACCCCGAAGTTGGCCCAGCCGTTGGCGAACGCCGACCCGATCGAGGCGCGGTAGGCACTGTCGGCCCACCCGTCGCGCACCGTCATGACGGGCAGCACCGGTGACCCCTCGGCCGGCCGCAGCGACGCGCCGCTGAGGAACACGCCGACGAGCGCGGCGGCGACGAGGAGGGCGACGGCATACACGAGGAACGGCACGCGCAGGCCGAGGTTGCCGAGCAGGCCACCGACGACGGGGCCGAGGATGCCGCCGAAGAGGAACGCCGAGGCGTAGACCGACGAGACCCGGGCCCGGATCGTGGGCGGTGCGAGCCGCACGATGAGCGCGACCGCCGACACGGTGAACATCACCGAGCCGATGCCGCCGAGCCCGCGGAAGACGAGCAGCTGCCAGTAGGTCTGGGCGAATGCCGTGGCACCGGTGGAGATCGCGACGATCACCAGGCCTGCGAGGTAGATCGGCCGCTCGCCCATCCTCGCGATGAGCCGCCCACCGGCGGGCGCGAAGACGAGCCGGAAGAACGCGAAGGCGCTGACGACGATCGAGCTCGCCGTCGCCCCGACCCCGAAGCTCTGCGCGAACTGCGGCAGCACCGGGAGGATGAGCCCGAACCCCAGCGCGATGACGAACGCCGACGCGATGAGCACCCAGATCTCGCGGGGGATCCGGACCTTCTCGGTGGCGGTGGTCGGTGGGGTGGCAGACACGATCCACCAGTATGCCGTCCGCACCTGAGCGCCCCGGACCGCGGCACCCCGGGTCAGAAGCGCTGGACGTAGATCATCGGGAGGAAGCGCTCACCGTGCCGACGGCTGCGCCGCAGGGCGAGCACCATCCACCCGGCCCCGACGACCGCCAGCACCCCACCCACCGGCAGCGCCACCCGCCAGACGTCCTCGCGCAGCACGCCGGCCGAGCGTGGGTCGGGGGTGCCGGTCAGCTCGTTGCCGGCGAGGGCGACGCAGCCGAGGTCCATCCGGCCCGAGAAGCCCATGACGGTCGCGCCGTCACCCGGGCGACGCAGGCCCGCGGATGCCGTGAGCGGCTGGTCTCCCTGCCACACCGGGGTGCAGCCGTCCCACGGCACCACGGTCGGCGCCGTGGGCCCGGCGCCCGTGAAGGCGACCCGCTGGCCGGTACGGGTGTCGACGAGCGCGGCCCACCCGGCCTCCGACCCCGTCGTCGTCGGGTGGAGCAGGAGGAGGCGGGAGCCGTCGGGCGAGGCGTGGACGACGCTCGGGGACACCTGGCCCTCGACCACCCCGACGTCGATGGCCGGCCCGCTGGTCCAGGCCTCGTCGGTGAGACCGCGGGTGACGACCTCCAGGGCCGGCCGGCCGGCCGTCGAGCCGTCGCGCACCCCGAGCACGGTGCTCGCGTCGCGCCACCCGGCGGGCCGGATCGTGTGGTCGTCGGGGCCCGGGGCGGTGGTCACGTTCACGAGGCGGTCGAGCACGGCCGGGCCGTCGACGGTGTCGACGAGCACGTGTCGGGAGTCGGGCGCCCACACCGCCCGGTCGCCGGTGCGGGCCGTGATGACCTCGTCGGTGACGTTGGGCCGCACGAGGACGCCGTCGGAGAGGTCGACGACCCCCTCGTCGACGAGCAGGTGCAGCCCGTCGGGGGCGAGGACGCCGCCATCGGACAACGGTGAGACGCCTCGGACGAGGTTCAGCAGGCCGTTGCGATCGATCGCGTAGGTCCACGTGGTCGTCTCCTGCGGCGCGCCGACGAAGCCGAAGACCGGACCGCTGGCGTCGCGGTACCCCCCCGGGAAGAGCTCGGACACGTACTCCGGGTACGTCCCCGACGATCCGTCGGCGGGCTCGGTCGCCGGGGCCGGCCGCATGACGAGCACCACGGCAGCGACGAGGAGCACGGCCACGGCCACGAGGCCGGCTCCCGCGACACGGGCCGCCCAGGTGACCCGGCGGCCTCGACCCCAGAGGCCGGGGGTGTCCGGCCCGGGCAGCTGGGCGCGCTCGACGATGTCGTCGGCCGCTCCCCGCAGCACGCGCGAGAGCTCGTCGGTGGGTGGGGTCATCGGGGGGCCTCCTCACGGCCGGACGTCGTCGCGAGCTCGGGCGCGAGGACGCGGAGCCGCTCGAGGGCGTGGCGGGTCTGGGACTTCACGGTGCTCACCGAGCAGCCGCGCACCCGCGCGGTCTCGACCTCGGTGCGGGCCTCGTAGAACCGTGCGACGAGCACCGCCCGCTGGCGTGGGGTGAGCCGCGACAGGGCATCGACGAGGGTCAGCCGGGTGGCGAGCTCGTCGGCCCGGTCGGCGCCCGCGGTGTCGTGCCGGGAGGTGTCGACCGGGTCGGGCTGGTGGCGGCGCCACCGCCAGGCGTCGATCGAGCGGGTGTACATGACCCGCCGCACGTAGGCGTCGACGGCGCCGGGGTCGACGCGGTGCCAGTGCCGGGCCGCGCGCACGAGCGACTCCTGCACGAGGTCCTCGGCCGCATGGGCGTCACCGGTGAGCAGCGCCGCGGTCCGCAGCAGTGGGTGCCACCGCTCCCGCACGTACGCGTCGAACGCCTCGCGGTCGGCCATCCCTCCCCCTCCGTCGTGCCCCGATCCTCCCGGGTCACCCAGGAAGACGGACACCGACCCTCCCACGGGTGGATGCCGGCCGCGCCCGACTGCGGCTGCCGTGGAGCCGCGTGCCGGCGCCGCTGCTACCCGTCAGCCTCGCGCCGGGAGGAACGGGCGCGGCCACGAGGAGGCGCGTCCCCCACACCCACAGGCGCTCCTGCCAGACCGCACCGGCGTCGCGCACCGCCGAGCCCCGCAGCTCGTCACCGGCGAAGGTCACGCACGGCTGGTCGTAGCGGGACGACACGGATCCCGATCCCCGCACCCGTCCGGGCGTCGAGGACCGATGCCCGGGTGCCAGGCGACGCGGTGCCGTCCGGGCTCGTCACGGCTGTGGTGACGAGCACGCGTGAGCGGTCCGGTGAGAGGGCCGCGCGCTGGACCCGGACGGCGGAGGGGACCTCGCCCGCCGGGTCCGGCTCGAGGTCGGGAGCAGAGACCTCCCACGCCGCCGTGCCCACCCGCCAGGTGCGGCCCTCGAGCCGTGGCGTACCTCCCTCTCCCACGTCGAGGAAGGCGAGCACGGTGTCGGCGTCGAGCCAGCCCGCGACGACCGGCACCCGGCCCCCCGCCAACAGCGGCGCCTCGACGATCGTCCCGTCCGTCGCGACGACCAACCCACTCGACCTGGCCTCCCCCTGGTTCACCGCGTCGACGTAGACCCGTCGCGAGTCGGGCGACCACCACGCGGCGTCCTCGGTCGGGACCCGACCCATCGCCACCGCGGACTCGTCGGGACGGGCAGGCACCGTGCCGCCCTCGACGAGGTCGTGCAGCACCGGGCCACGCGCCAGCCAACGGCCGTCGGGCGAGAGGGACGGCGGGGTCGTGACCAGCACGGCGCCGAGCTCGAGCCGGCGCACCGACCCCGCGGGCGACACCGCGTACAGCTCGGACGCATCGGAGGCCGTCGTGACCACCGCCGCGGTCACCCCCGGTCGGGCCGTGCTCGCGAGGAACGGCGGCTTCGGGATGACCGACGGGTACGCCGTGAGCCGCACCGAACCCGACCCGTCGACCTGCACCGCCGGCACGGCTGCCCGTGGCGCTCCCCCCGGCCACGCGAGCAGGCCCACGAGCGCGGCGACGCACGCGGCCGCGAGCACCGGCACGAGCCGGGTGGTGCGTCGGCGGCGCCGACCGCCGTCCCACAGGTCGTCGGCGACAGGCGGGGCGAGCCCCGCTTCCGCGTCCTCGGCGAGGTCGCGCAGGGCCCGGCCCAGCTGGTCGGTGCTCATCGCACGGGCTCCTCTCGCCCGAAGGTGGCGGCGAGCTCGGGCGCGAGCACACGCAGCCGCTCGAGGGCGTGGCGGGTCTGCGACTTCACGGTGCTCACCGAGCAGCCGAGCACCCGGGCGGTGTCGACCTCGGTGCGGTCCTCGTAGAACCGTGCGACGAGCACCGCGCGCTGGCGCGGGGTGAGCCGGCGCAGCGCGTCGACGAGGGTGAT
>DATITJ010000018.1:0-16702 GCA_035467935.1 Ornithinibacter sp. | reverse complement strand
TGCGCCGGCACCGCTCGCACGACGTCGTGCCGGTCGACCACTGCCGTATCGCCTCCGCGGGGGTCGACTCCCTGCGGGTCACCGCGCGACCGTGGCCCGGCTCCGACGCGGTGGATGCCGTCGCCCCCAGCGTGGGGGAGCCGCTCGCGGTCGCGCTCCCCGTGCCGACGTCCGAGGTGCCGGTCGTGCGTGAGCACGTGCGCGCCGAGTGGACCGACGAGCACGGTGCCACCCGCACGGTCGACCACGAGTTCGCCGTGTCCGCCCGCGGCTTCTGGCAGGTGCACCCCGGCGCGGCCACCGTCTTCCTGGCCGCGGTCCTCGGCGACACGAGCCCTCGACCGGGGGAGCGGGTGCTCGACCTCTACGCCGGTGTCGGCCTGTTCGCCGCCGCCCTCGCCGACGCGGTGGGCCCGACGGGCCAGGTCGTCGTCGTCGAGTCCGACCCCGACGCCACCGCGCACGCGCGGGCCAACCTCGCGGGACACCCCAACGTCGCGGTGCTGACCGCCCGGGTCGACGACGCGTTCGGCGTGGCCCGGCCCTCGCGCCGGGGGAGCGTCAAGCAGCGGGGGACCCGCCCCCGCAAGGCGTCGCGTTCGACGCTGCTCCCCACGCGCGCCGACGTCGTCGTCCTCGACCCCCCGCGCACCGGCGCCGGCAAGGGAGTCTGCGCCGAGGTCGCGGCCCTGCGCCCCCGGGTCGTCTCCTACGTCGCGTGCGATCCCGCAGCCCTGGCCCGGGACACGGCATACCTCGCGGATGCCGGGTACCGACTCGCCGCGCTGCGCGCCTTCGACGTCTTCCCCATGACGCACCACGTCGAGTGCGTCGCCCGCTTCGTCCCGGCCGGAGGGCGCGCTCGCCCCGCGCCGGTCCTGCCGCCTCTCGCGGGTCGGGACCCCCGGGCATAGGCTCGACGAGACCGACCCGGTGTGGTTAGATATCTTGACGTCAAGATAAATCACGGGAATCGCGCGATGACGCACGACCTGAAGGGAGCCCCGGTGGCCAGCACGAACAGCTTCGACGCCCACGGCACGCTCGAGGTGGGTGATCAGTCCTACGAGATCTACCGCCTCGCGGCCGTCGAGGGCAGCGAGACGCTGCCCTACAGCCTCAAGGTGCTGCTGGAGAACCTCCTGCGCACCGAGGACGGCGCGAACATCACCGCCGACCACATCCGCGCCGTCGGCGGGTGGGACGAGACCGCCGAGCCCGGCACCGAGATCCAGTTCACGCCGGCGCGCGTCATCATGCAGGACTTCACCGGGGTGCCGTGCGTCGTCGACCTCGCGACGATGCGCGAGGCCGTCGCCGACCTCGGCGGCGACCCGGGCAGGATCAACCCGCTCGCCCCGGCCGAGCTCGTCATCGACCACTCGGTGCAGATCGACGTCTTCGGCCGCGCCGACGCCTTCGAGCGCAACGTCGAGTTCGAGTACGGCCGCAACAAGGAGCGCTACCAGTTCCTGCGCTGGGGCCAGACGGCGTTCGACGACTTCAAGGTCGTGCCCCCCGGCACGGGCATCGTGCACCAGGTCAACATCGAGCGGCTCGCCCGCGTCACCATGGTCCGCGACGGCGTCGCCTACCCCGACACCTGTGTCGGCACCGACAGCCACACGACGATGGTCAACGGCCTCGGCGTGCTCGGCTGGGGCGTCGGCGGCATCGAGGCCGAGGCCGCCATGCTCGGCCAGCCCGTGTCGATGCTCATCCCGCGGGTCGTGGGGTTCAAGCTGACCGGCGCCGCGCGCCCGGGCGTCACCGCGACCGACGTCGTCCTCACGATCACCGAGCTGCTGCGCAGGCACGGTGTCGTGGGCAAGTTCGTCGAGTTCTACGGCCAGGGCGTCTCCGCCCTCCCGCTCGCCAACCGCGCGACGATCGGCAACATGAGCCCGGAGTTCGGCTCGACGTGCGCGATCTTCCCCATCGACGACATCACGCTGGACTACCTGCGGCTCACCGGGCGCGACGACGAGACCGTCGCCCTGGTGGAGGCCTACGCCAAGGAGCAGGGCATGTGGCTCGACCCGGCGGCCGAGCCCCGCTTCTCGGAGCGGCTCGAGCTCGACCTGTCCACGGTCGTGCCCTCGATCGCGGGTCCGAAGCGTCCGCAGGACCGCATCGCGCTCAGCGAGTCCAAGCAGCAGTTCGCGCTCGACGTCAAGAACTACGGCGTCGACGGCGACCTGCGGTCGGTGCCGGTCCAGGCGGCCGGGGCCGACACCGGCAGCGGGAGCACGGCGGCATTCGACCTCAAGGACGGCGCCGTCGTCATCGCGTCGATCACCTCGTGCACGAACACCTCGAACCCCTCGGTCATGATGGCCGCGGCGCTGCTCGCGAAGAACGCCGTCGAGCGGGGCCTCACGGTCAAGCCCTGGGTCAAGACCTCCATGGCGCCGGGGAGCAAGGTCGTCACGGGCTACTACGAGGCAGCCGGCCTGTGGCCCTACCTCGACAAGCTCGGGTTCAACCTCGTCGGCTACGGCTGCGCCACGTGCATCGGCAACTCCGGGCCGCTGCCGGCGGAGGTCTCGGCGGCCGTCCAGGCGGGCGACCTCGCGGTGGCCGCGGTGCTCTCGGGCAACCGCAACTTCGAGGGCCGGATCAACCCCGACGTCAAGATGAACTACCTCGCGTCCCCGCCGCTGTGCATCGCCTACGCCCTCGCCGGGACGATGGACTTCGACGTCGACACCGACCCCCTCGGTCAGGACGAGGCGGGTCAGGACGTCTTCCTCGCCGACATCTGGCCGACCCCCAAGGACGTCGAGGACGTCATCGCGTCGTCGATCACCCGTGACCTGTTCACCGAGGACTACGCCGACGTCTTCGCCGGTGACGAGCGCTGGCAGTCGCTGCCCACCCCCGAGGGCGACACCTTCGCCTGGGACCCCGACTCGACCTACGTGCGCAAGCCCACGTACTTCGACGGGATGGGCATGGAGCCGGACCCCGTCAGGGACATCGCCGGCGCGCGGGTGCTCGCCAAGCTCGGCGACTCGGTCACGACCGACCACATCAGCCCGGCCGGCTCGATCAAGGCCGACAGCCCGGCCGGTCACTACCTCGCCGACCACGGCGTGGACCGCAAGGACTTCAACTCCTACGGCTCGCGCCGCGGCAACCACGAGGTCATGATCCGTGGCACGTTCGCGAACATCCGCCTGCGGAACCTGCTCCTCGACGGTGTCGAGGGCGGCTTCACCCGCAACTTCCTCGCCGGCGGCGAGCAGACGACGATCTTCGACGCGTCGGCCGCCTACCAGGAGGCCGGCATCCCTCTCGTCGTGCTGGCGGGCAAGGAGTACGGCTCGGGTTCCTCGCGCGACTGGGCCGCCAAGGGCACCGCGCTGCTCGGGGTGCGTGCGGTCATCGCGGAGTCCTACGAGCGGATCCACCGCTCGAACCTCATCGGCATGGGCGTGCTGCCGCTGCAGTACCCCAAGGGCCAGAACGCCGAGGCGCTCGGGCTCTCCGGCACCGAGACCTTCTCGATCGCGGGTGTCGAGGCGCTCAACGAGGGCGGCGTCCCCAGGACCGTCACCGTGTCCGTCACCCGTGAGGACGGTTCGGAGTCGTCGTTCGAGGCGGTCGTGCGCATCGACACCCCCGGCGAGGCGGACTACTACCGCAACGGCGGCATCCTCCAGTACGTCCTGCGGTCGCTCGTCTCCTGACGACCGACCGTTGAGCGGCCGGTGACCGTTGCGCGGCCGGCGCGCGTATCATCGAACACGTGTTCGACTCCACGGTCCCCGGCGGCCCCCCGCTGCGCGCCGGGAGTCCCGCCTCGCCGGCCCGGCAGCGGTCGGCGTCGGGGGCGGGCTCGGCCGGTGGCCCGCCCGGGTGGCCGCCCGGGGTGCCTCCGCCCGGGGAGCGCGGCTGGGACCACCGCGCCAGTGCCTGGCTGCTCGACCACTGCCCGCCGGACTACCGGCTCTACCCCGCCTGGCGCCGGCACCCGGTCGCGCTGGCGTGGTTCACGGTGCGCCACCTCGACGCGCAGCTCGAGGCGATGCGCTCGGCCTACCGCGAGGTGCGCACCGACCTCGTCGACGACATCGGGCCCGAGGGCGTGGCCCAGGTGCTGGCCGACCTCGAGTGCGAGGGTGTGCGGCTGCTCTCGGCGCGCCGGGCCGCCGGCCTGCTCCTCGACGCGCTGCGCGGGCTCGAGTTCGTGCCGCGCTTGTGAACGACGTCTGGGGGTGCCGTGCGGGAGTGGTGGAGGGCACCCTCGCGGGTGCGGGGGCGCGCGCGGTGTGCGCCTAGACTCTGGGGGTTCGCACGCCGTGAGGAAACCAGGAGGTAGGCACCGGTGAGCCTGCTCGAGCGCATCCAGGGACCCGACGACCTCCGGGCCGTTCCCGTGGACCAGCTGCCCGCCCTCGCCGAGGAGATCCGCGCCTTCCTCGTCGACCAGGTCGCCCGCACCGGCGGCCACCTCGGGCCCAACCTCGGCGTCGTCGAGCTCACCATGGCCATCCACCGGGTGTTCCGCACCCCCCGGGACACCGTCGTCTTCGACACGGGGCACCAGTCGTACGTCCACAAGCTCCTCACCGGCCGCCACGACTTCTCCGGGCTGCGCAAGCAGGGGGGCCTGTCCGGGTACCCGAGCCGCGCTGAGTCCGAGCACGACGTCGTCGAGAACTCGCACGCCTCGACCTCGCTGTCGTGGGCGCACGGCATCGCGGCCGGGCGCGTCGTCAGCGACCAGCGCGACCGGCACACCGTGGCGGTCATCGGCGACGGCGCTCTCACCGGCGGCATGGCCTGGGAGGCGATCAACAACATCGCCGCCGAGCCGGACCTGCCGCTGGTCATCGTCGTCAACGACAACGAGCGGTCCTACGCCCCGACCCGCGGCGGCCTCGCCGACCACCTCGCGACGCTGCGCACCACCCGCGGCTACGAGCGCTTCCTCGACTGGGGCAAGCACACCCTCGCGCGCACGCCCGTCGTCGGCGGCGCGATGTACGGCACGCTGCACGGCGTCAAGCGCGGCATCAAGGACATCGTCGCGCCACAGGGCCTGTTCGAGGACCTCGGCCTGAAGTACGTCGGGCCCGTCGACGGCCACGACGAGCAGGCCATCGAGGCGGCACTGCGCAAGGCCAAGGCGTTCGGTGGCCCGGTGCTCGTGCACGTGCTCACCCAGAAGGGCCGCGGCTACGACCCCGCGATCACCGACGAGGCCGACCAGTTCCACGCCGTCGGCGTCATCAACCCCGAGACCGGGCTGCCGCTCGAGATCGCCGGCCGCAGCTGGACCGACGAGTTCAGCGACGCGATGGTCGAGATCGGCGGCGAGCGCGACGACGTCGTCGCGATCACCGCCGCGATGATGATCCCGGTGGGGCTCAAGGACTTCGCCGACCACTACCCCCAGCGCACCTTCGACGTCGGCATCGCCGAGCAGCACGCGCTGACGATGGCCGCCGGTCTCGCGTATGCCGGTCTGCACCCCGTCGTCGCCGTCTACGCCACCTTCCTCAACCGGGCCTTCGACCAGCTGCTCATGGACTGTGCGCTCCACCATGCCGGCGTCACCGTGGTGCTCGACCGCTCCGGCGTCACCGGCCCCGACGGCGCCTCGCACCACGGCATGTGGGACATGACGATCAGCGGCGTCGTGCCGGGCCTGCACCTCGCGGCCCCGCGCGACGGGCAGCAGGTCGCTCGCGCCGTGCACGCCGCGGTCGACATCGCCGACGCGCCGTCGGTCGTCCGGTTCCCCAAGGGGACCGTCGCCGACCCCATCACCGCCGTGCGCACCGTCGGCACCGTCGACGTCCTCGCCGAGCCCGACGGCGGCGACGTCGACGTGCTCCTCGTCGGCATCGGGTCGATGGCCGCCACCGCGCTCACCGCCGCCGAGAAGCTCGCGGCCGAGGGCGTTCGCGTGCGGGTCGTCGACCCCGTCTGGGCCCTGCCGGTCAGCGACGACCTCGTCACGCTGGCGACCGCGGTGCGCCGCGTCGCGGTCGTCGAGGACAACGTCGTCGTCGGCGGCATCGGCTCGCAGGTGGCCCTGGCCGTGCGTGACGCCGGCTCCGACGTGCCGGTCGACTCCTTCGGCATCCCCAAGCAGTTCCTCGACCACGCCTCGCGCGGCCAGGTGCTCGATGCCGTGCACCTCACCCCGGATGCCGTGGCCACGGCCGTGCGCGCCCGCCTCGGCTGAGGGTCTCCCGGCACGATGGCGCCATGAGCGATGACCCGGACGTCGCCGAGGCCGAGGTGGCCGCCGGGCGGGTGGACCTGCCCGCCTGGGCCGCGGCGCGGCTCGCCGAGGAGCGTGCGCTCCTCCTCGCCCGGATCACGCAGATGGACGGCGACATGGAGTCGCTCGTCGCGGCATCCCGGGACTCCAACGCCGACGACGAGCACGACCCCGAGGGGCAGACCATCGCCTACGAGCGCTCCCAGCTGGGGGCGCTGACCGACCGCGTGCGGGACCACCTCGCCGAGCTCCAGGCGGCCACCGACCGCCTGGCGGCGGGAACGTACGGGGTGTGCGAGGTCTGTGGTGGCTCCATCGACCCGGCGCGCCTCGAGGCACGGCCCACGGCCGCGACGTGCGTGGAGCACGCCGGACCCGGTCGCCGCCGGCCCTGACACCGCGGCGGGCCGTCACGCCCGATCGCGGACCGCGTCAGCGCGGCCGGACCGTGAGCACCTGCGCCATCGTGCCGATCGGGCCGTGGACGTCGTGGATCGTGCTGCTCGTCAGCCCGATGCCCTCGGCGCCGAACGACACGGTGGTGTCGAACCCCAGCCAGTCACCCCGTGGTTGCGCGAACAGGTGCGCCGTGAGGTCGATGTTCGGGAAGGCGACCTCGTCGGGGTCCACCCGCACCGTCATGCCGTTGGTGAGGTCGAGCAGCCCCGCGGCCCTCGCCAGGCGGCTGACCGGCTCGCCGGCGAGGAGCGGCACGGCCGAGCGCACCCAGAACGCCGCGCGGCCCGGTGCCTGCTGGGCCCGCCGGATCTCGGTCGTCGCCACGAACCCTCCGGGCCAGACCGTCGACGGGTCCCACGCCGGCAGGTCCCCGGGCGGGGCGATCGGCGCAAGGGCCGTCCCCCGCAGTGCCGCGGTGTCCCCGGGGTGCATGAGCCAGGCGCGGAGCACGACGGCGGCCCGACCGCCGTGCGAGAGCGTGGCCTCGACGAGCTCGATCGTGCGGCCGGGGCGCAGCACGCGCGCGTCGACGGAGACCTCGGCGACGGGCACGGTTCCGAGGATGTCGTAGGACAGCCTGGTGACCACGAGGCCGTCGCCGCGGCGGGCGTCGCGGTCGGTCTCGACGACGTGCGCGAGCAGGCCCAGCGCCGGGGCGATGTGCTGCTCGTCGAGCGCCCAGGCGCCGCCGACGTGGTCGGTGGCCCGGAACGTCGAGGGGCCGGTCCGGTGGAAGTACGCCATCGCGGCGGGCTCCTGTTCGGGTCGGGAGGGGTCAGGTCGGATCTGGACGGGTCGGATCTGGACGGGTCGGGTCGCGAGCACCCAGTGCACCACGACGTCATCCGTCGTGCGCCCCCGCCGACCGCCGATCGGCTGAGGGCGAACACGGTGGACTGCGTGCCCGCGCCAGGCTTGGGTGGGGGCATGAGACTCCTCGTGCTGGGTGGGACGGCGTGGCTCGGGCGCACGGTCGCGCAGACCGCGCTGGGGCGCGGACACGACGTCACGTGCGCGGCCCGGGGGAGTGCCGCGCCCCCCGAGGGGGCGACCTTCGTCGTCGCGGACCGCGACGAGGACGACGGGCTGGCGGAGCTCGCCGGCACGCGGTGGGATGCCGTCGTCGACGTCTCGCGCCAGCCGGGGCAGGTGCGCCGGGCCGTGCGCGACCTCGACACCGCCCACTGGGTGTTCGTGTCGACGGGCAACGTCTACGCGCGGTTCGCGGCGATCGAGCAACCCGAGGACTCACCACGCCGGGCGCCGCTCGACGGCGACGTCCTGCCCGACATGGAGGCCTACGGCGAGGCGAAGGTGGCCTGCGAGGACGCCGTGCTGGGCGGCGGCACGAGCGCCACGGTCGTGCGCTCGGGCCTCATCGGCGGCCCGGGCGACGCGTCGGGTCGCACCGGCTACTGGCCGTGGCGCTTCGCGCACCCGATCGGCGACGAGGTGGTCGTGCCGGACGACCTCGACTTCCCCTGTGCCCTCGTCGACGTGCGCGACCTCGCCGACTGGCTCGTCACCGCGGCCGAGCGGCGCATCGACGGGGCCGTCAACGCGACCGGCCCCACGACGCCGCTGCGCGACGTGCTCACCAGCGCCGCGTCGGTGTCGGGATCCCGCGCCCGGGCGCGCCCCGTCGCCCCCGGACGGCTGCGCGAGCTGGGCGTGCAGGGCTGGATGGGACCGGCATCCCTGCCGCTGTGGATCGACGACCTCGAATGGCGCGGGTTCGCGACGATGGACACGACCCGCGCCCGGGCGGCGGGGTTCGCGACCAGGCCCCTGGCCGACACGCTGCGCGACGCCCTCGCCTGGGAGGAGACGCGCGACGAGCCGCGACGGGCCGGGCTCACCGACGACGAGGAGCGCCGGGTCCAGGCGGCGGTCCGGGACTGACGCGCGTGGTCGACGGCCGACCGGACGGGGCTCAGCCGGTCAGGTGGCGCAGGTGCAGCGCGAGCTGGATCTGCAGTGCGCGCCGCGGGTCCTGCCAGTCACCGCCCAGCAGCTCGCCGATGCGGTGCAGCCGCTGCGCGACGGTGTTGACGTGCACGTGGAGCGACGTCGCCGCGTGTCGCGGGCTCGACCCCGCGAGGAAGTACGCCTCGGTCGTGCGCACGAGGTCGGCGCCCCGCTGGGCGTCGTAGTCCAGGAGCGGGCCGAGCACCTGGCGCACGTAGTCGCGCACCTCGGGGTCCGAGCCGACGATGAGGCCGGCGAACCCGAGCTCGGCCGCGCTCCCGCCGGACCCGGCCCGGCCGAGCGCGGCGAGCGCGGATGCCGTGCGCCGGGCCTCGCGGTAGGCCTCCGGGAATGCTCGCGGGTCGGCGAACGGCCCCGAGCCGCCCACGGTGAGCGGGCTGGATCCGGACATCCGCTGGGCGAGCTCGGCCGCGGCGGCCGAGGGGTCGTCGCGCTGGACGACGGCGACCACGTCACCGCGGTGCTCGGCGACGAGCGCGGCCCGGCCCAGGGCCGCCGTGACCGACATGACGAGGGACCGGCGCGACGTCGCGGCGTCGGGAGCGGCGGCGACGAGGACGCAGCACGCGGAGCGCAGGTCGACCCCCAGGGTGCGGGCCGCCGTGACGACCGCCTGCAGGTCGGCCCGTCCGGACAGGAGGTCGGCCACGAGGTCGGTGCGCACCTGGAGCTGGGCGTCGGCCCGCTGCCGCTCCCCGAGGAGGACCAGGGCCGTGACCACGGCGGCGCGCTCCACGGTGCGGCGGTCCGCCTCGTCGAGGTCGTCCGGCCCGCCCACGACGAGCTGTCCGAGGGGGAGGTCGACGGCGGAGACGGGGACCACCCAGCGGTCCCCGGCGCGGATCAGCCGCCCGGCGGTGTCGAAGGGGGTGTCCACGGCATACGGGTGCCGCTGACCGGGCACGGCGGCCTCGGGGACCGGACCGGCGGCGCTGCGCTCGCGGCCCTCGTCGTCGACGAGGACGACCCACACGTCGAGGAGGCTGTGCAGGGCCTCGGTGATCTCCCCGACGCCGCCGCCGTGCAGGACGATGCCGGTGAAGCGGTCGTGGGCCGACGCGGCGCGCTCCAGGCCCTCGGTGTACCGACGGACGGTGTCCAGCGCGCCGACCTGCACGAGCGAGACCGCCGCGAGCGCGGCGAGCGACCCCAGGAGGGCGACCTCGTCGGGCGTGAAGGTGCGGGGGGAGCGGTTGGCGGCGAAGAGCACCCCGACGAACTCGTCCTTGACGAGCAACGGGGTGCCGCAGATCGCGACGATGCCCTCGTCGCCGACCGCCGTGTCGATGGGTGAGGTGTGGGCGAAGCGGGTGTCCGCGAAGTAGTCGGCCGTCCAGTACGGCCGGTGCGTCGAGGCGACGAGGCCGCCGAGACCCGCGCCGAGCTCGAGGCGCACCTGCTGGAACGCGGTCGACACCGAGCCCGCCGTCGCCCGCATGAACGTGTCGCCGGCCTCCTCGTCGTGCAGGGTGAGGTAGGCGAGGTCGGTGCCGAGCAGCGTCCGGGCGCGCAGCACGATCGCCTCCAGCACGCGGGCCGGGTCGTCCATCGTCGACAGGTCCTGGGCCGTCTCGACGAGCGCCTCGAGCTCCTGCTCCCGGCGTCGTCGCAGGTCGGTGACGGCCCGGACCTGCAGCGCGAGGTCGCGCAGCACGGGGTCGGCGTCGACGGCCGCGATGTCGGCGGCGGAGGCGCCCGCGGCGAGCAGCTCGAGCAGCCGGGCCTCCTGCGTCGTCGCGGTCGTCCTCGTCACCATCCGGCCATGCTAGTGGGACGGCATATGTGACCAGGCTCCAATCCTGCGGCGCGGGTGTGGCGTCCGTCGACATAAACTGACGCATCGCGCCGCCCTAGTGTCTGGCCCTGTCCGATCCGATGACCGTGGAGGCGCCCCGTGCAGAGCAGCACGCAGGCGGCGGGTGCAGCAGAGCGCACCGCCGCGACCCCAGCGCTCCTGCGCACCCGTGGCCTGACCAAGGAGTTCCGCGGGTTCGCCGCCGTGCAGGGTGTCGACCTCGATGTCGCGGACGGCAGCATCCACGCCCTCGTCGGTCCGAACGGCGCCGGGAAGACGACCCTGTTCAACCTGCTCACCGGCTTCCTCGTGCCGACGTCCGGGACCATCCACCTCGGCGACCGCGACATCACGGGGCTCAGCTCGGAGCGGATCGTCCACCTCGGGGTGGCACGGTCGTTCCAGATCACCAGCCTGTTCGACCAGATGTCGCTCGTCGACCACGTCGAGCTCGCCCTGGCCTCGCCGACCGGCCTGGGGTACCGATTCTGGCGCTCGCACAAGCAGATGCGCCAGTTCCGCCCCCGCGCGATGGACCTCCTCGCTCAGGTCGGGCTCGCCGACCGGGCCGGCATCCTCGCCGGGTCCCTCGCCTACGGCCAGAAGAGGGCCCTCGAGCTCGCTCTCGCCCTCGCCCTCGACCCGCGGCTGCTCCTGCTCGACGAGCCGACCGCCGGGATGGGGGTCGAGGACGTCGACCGCACCATCGCCCTGGTCAAGCGGGTGTCCGAGGGGCGCACCGTCGTGCTCGTCGACCACAACATGCACGTCGTCGGCTCGCTGGCCGACCGCGTCACGGTCCTCCAGTCCGGCGCCGTCCTCGCGGAAGGGCCCTACGACGAGGTGCGCACCGACGAACGCGTCATCACGGCATACCTCGGGCAGGAGGGCGGTGGGCACCATGGCTGAGCACGCGGCACGGCTGGAGGTGCGTGGGCTGTCCGCCTGGCACGGCGAGGCCCGGGCGCTGCGCGACGTCGACCTCACGGTCGGTCACGGTGAGGTCGTCACCCTCGTCGGTCGCAACGGCGCCGGCAAGACCACGCTGCTGCGGTCCGTCATGGGGCTGCACAAGCACGTGCAGGGGAGCGTCGTCGTCGGCGGCACCGACGTGACCCGGCTCGGCCCCGACGCCAGGGCCCGTCGCGGCCTCGGCTGGGTCCCGGACGACCGGGGCATCTACGCGTCGCTCTCGGTCGAGGAGAACCTCCTCCTGCCGCCGGTCACCTCGCGGGAGACCGCGTGGAGCCTGGAGCAGGTGTACGCGGAGTTCCCGGTGCTGCAGGAGCGCGCGCACTTCCCGGGGACCCGGCTGTCCGGTGGCGAGCAGCAGATGCTCGCCATCGCCCGGGTGCTGCGCAGCGGGGCGACGCTGCTCCTCCTCGACGAGCCGAGCGAGGGCTTGGCGCCCGTCATCGTGCAGCGCATCGGGGAGATCATCCGCACGATCAAGGAGCGGGGGACGTCCGTGCTGCTCGTCGAGCAGAACGTCACGTTCGCCGCGACCGTCGCCGACCGGCACCACCTGCTCGCGCAGGGGCAGGTCGTCGAGTCGCTCGACAACGACGAGTTCCGCGCCCGGCGCGAGGAGCTGCTCGACCACCTCGGGATGTGAGCCGCCGGCTCCGGTCCCGGGATCCCACGACCCCACCACCTCCACCCCACCACCTTCTCCAGCACCGCACCGCCTCCACCACCTCGCTGTTCACCTCATCCGACCACCGCACCACCGAACCCTGGGAGACCCCATGACCCGCAGCAAGCCCATCGCCCTCACCGCCGGCGCCATCGGCACCAGCCTCGCCCTCGCCGCGTGCGGTGGCGGCGGTGGACCCGCCGCCAGCGACGGGGCGCTCACCGACGGCAAGGTCGTCCTCGGCGTCCTCAACGACCAGTCCGGCGTCTACAAGGACCTGTCCGGCCCGAACAGCAAGGTCGCCGTCGAGATGGCGATCGCGGACTACACGAAGAAGTACGGCGACAAGGCGGTCGCCTCCACGATCGAGGTCGTCACGGCCGACCACCAGAACAAGCCGGACATCGCCAACACCAAGGCCCAGGAGATGTACGACCGGCAGAAGGCGGACATCATCCTCGACGTGCCGACCTCGTCGGCCGCGCTGGCCGTCGCCGGGCAGGCCAAGGCGAAGAAGAAGCTGCACATCAACATCACGGCCGGGACCACGGCCCTCACCGGCGCCCAGTGCAACAAGTACACGTTCCACTACGCGTACGACACCTGGATGCTGGCCCACGGCACCGGCGCCACCGTCACCGAGGGCGGGGGCAAGACCTGGAACCTCGTCTACCCCGACTACGCCTTCGGCCAGGACATGCAGAAGTCGTTCACCGAGCAGGTGACCGCCGCGGGCGGCACGATCGGGCAGACGATCCCCACGCCCTTCCCCAACGACAACTTCGCCACGTTCATCACCAAGGCCGCCGCCGACGAGCCGGACGTCATCGGGTCGATGCACGCCGGTGGTGACCTCATCAACTTCGTCAAGCAGTTCAACCAGTCCGGACTGAAGGACAAGACCCAGCTCGCCGTGGGCCTGATGTTCATCACCGACATCCACGCGCTCGGTGTCGAGCAGTTCGAGGGCGTCCAGTTCACCGACGCGTGGTACTGGAACTACGACGAGCAGAACCGCGCCTGGGCCGACCGCTTCATGGCCGAGACGAAGACCCGGCCGAGCTTCGCCCACGCCGCGAACTACTCCGCCGCGATGAACTACCTCGAGGCCGTGCAGCAGTCCGGCGGGGACGACAGCGACAAGGTCGTGGCCGCGCTCGAGGGGAAGAAGATCAACGACGTCTTCCTCCGCAACGGTGAGATCCGCAAGGAGGACCACCGGGTCATCCACGACGTCTACCTCAACGAGGTCAAGTCGGCCGGCGAGGTCACGGAGGAGTGGGACTACCAGAACGTCGTCAAGACCATCCCCGCGGCCGAGGCCTTCAAGCCGGTCGACGGCTCCTGCTCGATGTCCTGACCGGACCGCCGAGACCGACGACGCGACAGGGACGACCACATGGGTGAGCTCATCCAGTACACGATCCAGGGCCTGGCCGCGGGAGGGTTCTACGCTCTCGCGGCCCTGGGCCTGGCCGTGATCTTCGGCGTGCTCGGCGTCGTGAACTTCAGCCACGGCGCGTGCTACATGCTCGGGGCCGTGGGCACCGCCCTGCTCCTCAACGAGCTGGGTGTGGGGTTCTGGGCCGCCCTGGCGATCGTCCCTGTCGCGATGTTCGCCTTCGGGGTGCTCATCGAGCGGGGGCTGGTGCGCTGGCTCGTCGCGCTCGACCCGCTCTACAACTTCCTCCTCACGTTCGGGCTGACGCTCGTGCTCGTCGACCTCGTCAAGCGCCGCTACGGCGTGAGCGGGATGCCGTACGAACCGCCGCCGGCGCTGGCGGGGCGGATCGAGCTCGGTGGCGTCAGCCTGTCCACCTACCAGATCTTCGCCGCGGTCTTCTCGCTCCTCGTGTGCGTCCTGGTCTGGCTGGTCATCACGCGGACCCGGGTGGGCATGATCGTCCGCGCGGCGACCGAGAACTCCGACCGCACCCGGGCGCTGGGCATCAACGTCGGCCGCTGGGTGACACCGGTGTTCGGCTTCGGCATCGCCCTCGCGGGGCTCGCGGGCGTGCTCGCGGCTCCGTTCCGGGCCGTGACGGCCGACATGGGGTCGAACTTCGTCATCATCCTGTTCGCCGTCGTCGTCATCGGCGGCCTCGGCTCGATCATGGGTGCCGTCGTGGCCGGCTTCCTCGTGGGCCTCGTCGAGGCGTACGGCCAGGCCTACGTCCCCGCCCTGGCGCAGGTGCTCATCTTCGTCCTCATGGCCGCGGTGATCCTCGTGCGGCCCGCGGGACTCTTCGGACGGGAGGAGGCGGCATGACCGACCTCATCGAACGTGCCCCGCACGTGGACCTTCCCGCCGAGCCGGTGCGCCTCGCCGAGCGCCCGCTCGTGCGCGCGCTCATGCTCGTCGTCGGCCTCCTGGTCGTCGTCATGCTGCCGTGGTGGGTCTACCCCCCCGTGGCCATGGACATCCTCGCGTGGGGGCTGTTCGCCATCTCGGTCGACCTCCTCCTCGGGTACACCGGGCTGCTGTCCTTCGGGCACGCGGCGTTCTGGGGGTCCTCGGCCTACGCCACCGGCCTGGTCGCCATCAAGACCGGGCTGCCCTTCCCGCTCGCGATCCTCGCCGGTGCGCTCGTCGCGATGCTCCTCGC
Organism: Ornithinibacter sp.; assembly: GCA_035467935.1. Classification (GTDB taxonomy): domain Bacteria; phylum Actinomycetota; class Actinomycetes; order Actinomycetales; family Dermatophilaceae; genus Fodinibacter. The sequence goes on along the minus strand of DATITJ010000018.1, from coordinate 1,979 downwards.
GGTGCCCACCGGCTACCTCGCGGTGCGTCGCACCGGCATCTACTTCGCGATGGTGACGCTGGCCTTCGCGCAGATGCTCTACTTCATCGCGAACCAGTGGCGTGCCGTCACCGGAGGTGAGGACGGGCTCCAGGGCATCCCGAAGTCGTTCTTCGGCATGACCGGGGTGGAGTCCGACTCGTTCTACTTCTACTACGCAGCGGCCCCGATCGTGCTCGTCGGCGTGGCGATCGCCTGGCGGGTGGTCCACTCTCCCTTCGGCCGGGTGCTCGTCGCCGTGCGCGACAACCCCGCCCGGGCGCGGGCCCTCGGCTACGACGTCGACCGCTACAAGGTCATGGCCTTCGTGATCTCGGCCGGTGTCGCGGGGCTCGCGGGCGGGGTCTTCGCCGTGAGCCACGGCTTCGCCTCGCTCCAGGAGCTCATCTGGACCACGTCCGGCAAGGTCGTGCTCATCACGGTCCTCGGTGGGATCGGGACGTTCTGGGGTGGCCCGCTCGGCGCGGCGGTGGTGGTGCTGCTCGAGGACCAGCTGGCCTCCAGCGGCTTCAACGGCGTCGGGATCATCACCGGCACGATCTTCATCGTCATCGTCCTGCTGTTCCGCCACGGCATCTGGGGCACCGCCCGCGACCTCATCGCGACGGCACGTGCCCGCTGGCGCCGCCGCTGACCTCCGGGGGTGGGGAAGGGGCTCGGCACCGTGGGGTGCCGAGCCCCTTGTCGGGTCCGCGGGGCCGGGAGAGGCGTGGCGCCGGCGAGCCCGACCGGGTGGGGCGCTCAGTGGGCGGTCCAGCCGCCGTCCATGGTCAGCGAGGCGCCCGTGATGGAGTCGGCGTCGGCGGTGCAGAGGAAGCCGGCGAGTGCCGCGACCTCCGAGGGCTCGATCAGCCGCTTGCGGGCGGCCGGCGCCAGCATGATCGTCTCCACGACCTCGGACTCCGGGATCCCGTGCGCCCTGGCCTGGTCGGCGATCTGTCGCTCGACCAGGGGGGTGCGGACGTATGCCGGGTTGAGGCAGTTGCTCGTCACGCCGTGCTCGGCGCCCTCGAGGGCGATGACCTTGCTGAGCCCCTCGAGGCCGTGCTTGGCGCTGACGTACGCCGACTTGAACGGGCTGGCCCGCAGGCCGTGCACGCTGGAGATGTTGAGCACGCGTCCCCAGCCGGCGGCGTACATGTGCGGCAGCGCGTGCCTCGCGAGGCGGAACGGCGCGAGCAGCATGACCCGGTGGATCCGCTCGAACACCTCCACGGGGAACTCGTGGACCGGGCTGACGTGCTGGATGCCGGCGTTGTTGACGAGGACGTCGACGTCCCGCGGCAGCGAGTCCACGGCCTCCGGCTCGGCGAGGTCGCACACGAGGGGCTCGACCCGCAGCTCGTCCAGACCGTCGGCGGCCAGCCTCGAGCGAAGGGTCCACAGGGCCGCTTCGTCGAGGTCGAGCGCGTACACGTCGGCACCGTCCTCGACGAAGCGGCGGACGATGGCTGCGCCGATGCCGCTGGCGGCACCGGTGACGAGGACGCGCATGGCGACCACGGTATGGAGCGGGGGTGCGGCGCCCTATGTGGTCGGGGCACACGCTTCACCGGGTTGGGTGTCGTGGGACGCGGACGTCCTGGCCGGGGCACCGGCTCGGTAGCATCCGGTCGGGCGTGCCGTGCACGCCTGCCCGTCGGCCGCCGCGAGCGGGACCTTCGCGACACGGCGCCGGGCCCCGCACGCACCCCTCGGAGACTGCACGTCATCTACCTGGCCCCCGGCGAGCACCACTCACTCGTCGCGGACGCACCCAGTCACCTGAGCCGGGTCATGGTCGGCGTGGACGCGACCACGGTGGCCGGCTGAGCGGGGCCGCGCGTCCCGGGCCTCAGATGTCCCGGAACGTCTCGATCGTGGCGCCGAGCGCGTTCAGCCGCTCGGCGAGGTCCTCGTAGCCGCGGTTGATGACGTAGACGTTGCGCAGCACCGAGGTG
>DATITJ010000017.1:0-4602 GCA_035467935.1 Ornithinibacter sp. | reverse complement strand
GCCCCGACCCCGCTCAGGGTCGCGTCAGGGTCGCGCTCAGGTACCTCCCCGATGTGCGGGCACCCGCCCGCCCGACACGATGCTCGGCATGATCACTGTCGACTCCCTCACCAAGACCTACGGCCGCGGGATGACCGCCGTCGACGACGTCTCCTTCAGCGCGGCCACCGGCCGCGTCACCGGCTTCCTCGGCCCCAACGGCGCCGGCAAGTCCACGACGATGCGCATCATGGTCGGACTCACGCCGGCCACGTCCGGCACCGCCCTCATCGACGGCCGGCACTTCACCGACCTGCCCAACCCCGGCACCGAGGTCGGGGTGCTCCTCGACGCGTCGGCGCAGCACGCCGGGCGCACCGGACGCGAGATCCTCACGATCGTCCAGCGCACCATGGGCCTGCCCCGCGCCCGGGTGCAGGAGATGCTCGAGCTCGTCAGCCTCACCGACGACGAGGCGGACCGGCGGGTGCGCAACTACTCCCTGGGCATGCGCCAGCGCCTCGGCATCGGTGCGGCCCTCCTCGGCGACCCGCACGTGCTCATCCTCGACGAGCCGGCGAACGGACTGGACCCGGCCGGCATCCGCTGGATGCGCGACCTCCTGCGTGGCTACGCCGACCGGGGCGGCACCGTGCTGCTCTCCTCGCACCTGCTGCACGAGATCGAGGTCATCGCCGACGACCTCGTCGTCATCGGCAACGGGCAGATCGTCGCCCAGGGCACCAAGGCCGAGCTGCTCGCCTCGGCCGGCACCGTGGTCCGGGCCCGCGACGCGACCGCCCTGGCCCGGGCCATGCGGCGCGGCGGGCTCACGAGCACCATCCACCCCGACGGCAGCGTGCACACCGACGCCCCGACCGAGCAGGTCGGCGAGGTCGCGCTCGCGGCGGGCCTGGTCCTCACCGAGCTCCGCGACGCCGACGGGGCCGGGCTTGAGGAGATGTTCCTCGAGCTCACCGCAGACACCCAGCGCGAAGGAGCAGCAGCATGACCACCACCGTCCTCGACCCCACCACGCCCGACGCGGCGACCCACCCGGCGCGCACGCGCGCGGCATCCGCCCGCATCCCGCTGACGCGGATCATCGGCGTCGAGCTCCGCAAGATGTTCGACACCCGCTCGGGCTTCTGGCTGATGGCCAGCATCGTCATCACGAGCGTGCTCGCGACGGGCGCCCTCATCGTCTTCGCCCCCGACGACGCGCTGACCTTCGACAACTTCGCCGCCGCGATCGGGGCGCCGATGACCGTGATCCTGCCGATGATCGCGATCCTCGCGGTGACGAGCGAGTGGAGCCAGCGCAGCGGCCTCACGACGTTCACCCTGGTGCCGCACCGCGGCCGGGTGCTCGGCGCGAAGCTCCTCGGCGCCGTCGGGGTCGGCGTGGTGGCGATGTTCATCGCGCTCGTCGTCGGCACGCTCGGCACCCTGGCCGGCAGCCTCATCACCGGCCGGGACCCGGTCTGGAACGCCACGGTCACCGAGTTCGCGCTCATCGTGCTGGGCAGCGTCCTCGGGATGCTCTTCGGCTTCATGCTCGGCGTCGTGATCCGCAACTCGGCCGGGGCGATCGTCGCCTACTTCGTCTACACGCTGGTCCTGCCCCCGCTCCTCGGCCTGCTCGCCGCCAACCAGCAGTGGTTCGCCGACCTGCAGCCCTGGGTCGACTACAACTTCGCGCAGGTGCCGCTCTTCAACGGCAGCGTCAGTGGTGAGCAGTGGCAGCAGCTCGCGGTCGCCGGGACCCTGTGGTTCCTCCTGCCCCTGGCGGTCGGGCTCGTCATCGTGCGCCGGGCCGAGGTCAAGTGACCCCCGCCTGACCTCGCGCGGACCCGTCCCGTCCCGTCGTTCGCCCTGCCGGCTGACCCGGCAGGTGCGAGCGGCGGGACTCCAGCGACTCGCGGCGGTGCGCGTTGCCGTGCAGCGCGACGTAGGCGTCGCCGAAGCGCGCGAGCAGGTCGTCGTCGAGGCGCCGGACGGCGCCGGGCGGGTAGCGGTAGCCCATCGCTGCCGTGACGGCGGCGCTGTCGACGTCGCGCAGGGTCGCGCTGAGCTCGTCGAGCGAGGCGATGCCGAGCTCGAGGAGGAGGCCCGAGATCCACTCGTAGTGCTCGGTGCGGGACCAGCCCGCGCTGGAGTAGCGCCCCGCCAGGAAGGTCGCCAGCTCGGGGGCACCGATCCGCGGGTCGAGCTCGTCGCCGGCGTCGACGCTGCTGTCGCCCAGCCCGGCCTGGAGCCGGTCCCTGATGGCACCGAACTCCCGGTCGGCGAGCTCGAGCAGCCCCGCGGCGAGGGTGAACCGGCGGTCGAGGTCGGGCACCTGCTCCGGAGGCACGGTGCCCTTGTAGCGGATGTCGTGCTCGAACTCCGCCCACGCGTGCTGCAGCACCGTGCGCAGCTGGATCGAGGCGCAGAAGAGCGGGTCGTATGCCGTGGGCTCACCGGGTGCCCGCGACACCAGCAGGTGCCGGCTGGCATAGCCGAACCGGCCTGCGGCCGCGGTCTCCTCGCCGAGGTCGCGGTCGTCCAGGACGGTGAACTGCTCGGCGAGCAGCCCGGCGACGGCGTCGATGTCGCGCTGGACGTACGTGATGACCCGCACGCCGACCTGGTCGGTGACGGCTCGCAGCGGGTCGGCCACGGACTCAGCGGCCAGGACCCCCCGGGCCTTGCCGGCGAAGGAGGCGACCGACTTGGTGCGCCCGGTGACGCTCAGGTAGTTGATGCCCGCGTCGTCGATGATCCCGGTGACGTGCTCGACGAAGTGCTCGGTCGCCGGGACGAGGCGCGGCCGCAGCGTCGTGTAGTCCGCGACGGCTCGGTCGACACGGCGCAGGGACATGGGCCCACTGTCCCACGATGGCCGGGAGGCGATGCGAGGGCCACACTGGGGACGTGGCACCCGCGACCCCAGCGCCCAGGAGCTCGGCCCGGACGCGTCGGAGAGTCCGGTGTCGCGTCGCGGGCCCGGTGTGCGCCGCGGCCACGGCGCTCGCTCTCACCCTGACGGCCTGCACGTCGAGCGTTCGCGTGGACGAGGACGGCGACCGCGACGGCGGCGCGAGCGGCCCCACCCGTACCCCGAGCGCCGGCCCCACGTCGCACGAGTACCGGCCCGGGCTGGCGGCGTTCCCGCACCTGCCCCCGGGCGTGATCGCGGCGCCCGTCGTCGTCATGATCCCCGGTGGCGGGTGGCAGACCGCAGACCCGACCGGTCTCGAGCCGCTGGCCGCCGCGCTCGCCGCGCTCGGCATCGTCGCCGTGCCGGTGGTGATCCGTGCCGCCGAGGACGGGGTCGTCTACCCCACCCCGGTCGAGGACGTGCTCTGCGCGCTCGCCGACGGGGCCGCCACGGCGACGGCGGGCGGCATCCGACCCACCCGGCTGGTGCTGCTGGGCCACTCCTCGGGCGCCCACCTGTCGTCGCTGGCCACCCTCGACCCCACGAGCGTCTCCCCGCGGTGCGACGACCCCGTCGTCGCCCCCGACGCCCTGGTGGGGCTCGCCGGGCCCTACGACATCCGCGACTTCTCGGGTGCCGCCGCGCGCCTGTTCGCCGACGACGCGGGCGAGGCCACGTGGGACGCAGCGAACCCGCTGCTCCTCGCCGACCGCCGGCCGGAGGTTCCGGTGCTCCTCCTCCACGGGGACGAGGACGAGCTGGTGCCGGCGACGTTCAGCACGAACTTCGCCGACGCCCTGCGCGAGGGCGGGCACCCCACGACGCTGAGCATCCTGCCCGGCGTCGACCACGCAGAGGTCTACTCCGCGCAGGTGGCCTCCGCCCCCGTCGCGCAGTGGCTCGCGAGCCTGCCGCCCCCCGGGTAGCACCCATCACCTGCCGCGAGTGCGGACGTGGCTGCCCGAGCGACCGCGTCGGCACCCACCGCGGGGGAGGGGTGGGTCGACGCGTCAGCGCGCGCGCACCATGACGTCGGGCTCGCCCGTGGCACGCTCGATCTCGTGCTCCGCGGTCTCGAGCAGCTGGTCGGCCAGCTGCCGCAGCGCCCGCGCGACCGCGACCTCGTCGCCGATGTGGGGGTTCTCCGGGTCGTCGTGGCCGCGGTGGCTCGCGCCCCGGGCCGTCAGCGCCTCGGGGGAGTCCGCGAGCAGTGCCACGGTGGCCCTCGTGTCGTCGCCGCGCTCGAAGATCGTGATGCGCACGTTCCACTGCCGCATGCTGCCGGCCTCGGGCAGGGGCACGACCTCGCCTGACGCGTGGGGCTCGCCCTCGACGACCCGCAGCAGCGCGCCGGGACCCGGGAACATCGAGCTGGTGTGCCCGTCCTCCCACTTCACGAGGTAGGGAGGTCCGCCCTCCGCCCCGGTCTCGAGCACCTCCCCCGACCGCGTCGGCTGGTCGACGAGCGCTCCAGCGAGGATGATCCGGTCGCCTTTACTGGCCTTCATGGCACGCTCCTTCGGCCCCTCGTCACCGATGTGCAGGAAGCCGGGCGGTGGCGACGACCACGGCGTCCACCCCCGATTGTGCTCCTCACCGGCCGCCCTGCCCAGACCCCCACGGGTGGCACCCGTCACCGGTCGAACCCCTCGGCGGCGCGCGCGCACCGGGCTAGTCTGCGAGCCGGACGTGTCGGCCCC
>DATITJ010000016.1:0-6695 GCA_035467935.1 Ornithinibacter sp. | reverse complement strand
CGGCCCAGCTGGTCGACGGTGCAGCGGTCGAGCGCCGGCTCGCCGGAGCGGCCGTGGCCCCGCTGGTCGTAGCTGACGACCCGGAACCCCGCGTGGATCAGCGCTCGGCGCTGGAGCACCCAGGACTGCATCGTCAGGGCGAACCCGTGGACGAGCACGACCGTCGGCGTGCGCCCGGCCGGGTGCCGTCGGCCCCGGGTGGAGGCCTCGGGGGCGTCGATCTCGACGTGCAGCGCAACGCCGTCCTGCGCGGTGACGACGAGCGCCTCGGTCGGCACGTGGACCCAGCCGTCGGGCGCGTCGACCGAGCGGTAGCCGGAGCGGGCGCGCATCACGCGCTCGCCGACGGCGCTCGCCGCCGTGGAGAACGGGCCCAGGGGGCGGATGGCCATCAGCCGCGGCCCCCGACGTGCACGCGCGGCAGGCGCGGCCCCATCCGCGTCACGATCTCGTAGTTGATCGTCCCGGCCGCCTCGGCCCAGTCCTGCGCCGACGGCTCGCCGTCGGCGGAGCGACCGAGGAGCACGACCTCGTCACCGGCACCACCGGCATACGCCGGTCCGAGGTCGACGACGACCTGGTCCATGCAGACGCGCCCTGCGACGGTGAGCCGCTCGCCCCCGACCAGCAGCGGCCCGCCCCCGCCGGCCGAGCGCGGGATGCCGTCGGCATAGCCCACGGGCACCAGGCCGAGCACGGTGTCGCGCGGCGTCACGTACTCGTGGCCGTAGCTGACGCCCTGCCCGGCCGGGGCGCGCTTGACCACCGCCAGCCGGGCGGTGACCCGCATCGCCTCGCGCAGGCCGAAGTCGGCCGGAGAGCCGAGGTCGGGCACGGGAGACAGCCCGTAGACGGCCAGGCCCGGGCGCACGACGTCGAAGTGGGCCGAGGGGTTGGTGAGCGTGGCGGCGGAGTTGGCGAGGTGACGCAGCGGCGGGTGCACCCCGGCGCGCTCGAGCTCGGCGCAGGCCTCGACGAAGCGCTCCTGCTGTGCGCGCACCGTGGGGTGTCGCGGCGCGTCGGCGTACGCGAAGTGCGACCACACACCGGTCACCGTGACCGCGCCCTCGGCCTGCGCCCGCGCGATCGCGTGCACCATGTCGGACCAGTCGGTGAGGATGCCGTTGCGCGCCAGCCCCGTGTCGACCTTCACCTGCACGCGGGCCGGGCGACCGCGCTCGCGGGCCGCGGCGCCCACGGCATCCAGCGTCCAGGGGCTGCCGACGGTCACCTCGATGTCGGCGTCGATCGCGGCGCCGACGTCGGCGCCGGGCACGAAGAGCCAGGTGAGCAGCGGCGCCGTGACGCCGGCGGCCCGCAGCCGGAGGGCCTCGTCGAGCTGGGCCACGCCGAGCCACGCCGCGCCGCCGTCGAGGGCGGCCCGGGCCGCCGGCACGAGCCCGTGGCCGTAGGCGTCGGCCTTGACGACCGCCATGACCTGCGCGGAGCCCGCCCGCCTCCGCAGCTCGGCGACGTTGTCGCGGATCGCGTCGAGGTCGACCGTGACCCACGCCGAGGCGCCCGCGGCCGCGGGATCGGGGGGGTGGGCGGAGGTCGTCATGGGCCCCACAAGTCTAGGGCGCGGGGGTCGGTGTCCGACCCAGCAGGTGGGCGACGGCACCGGGGATGCCGTGCGCGACCCCGAGCGCCCGCACCGGGCCGCCGGGGTTGGCCCGGTCTGCGGCGACCCCGTGGACGAGAGCGCCGAGGGCACCGGCCTCGTCGGCGTCGAGACCGGCCGCGAGCAGCGTGCCGAGGAGTCCGGCCAGGACGTCGCCGGCGCCGGCCGTCGCCAGCCACGGCGGGGCGTCGGCCTGCGACCAGGCGGTCGCGCCGTCACCGGGGGGCACGACGAGGGTGGTCGCACCCTTGAGGAGCACCGTGGCGCCGGTCAGGTCGGCGAGTGCGCGCGCGTGGGCCAGCGGCGCCGCCTCGACCTGCTCCCGCGTCACCTCCCGCCGGGTCAGGATCGACCAGAAGGGCGAGGTGGACCCAGCGGTGTGGCGCGACTGCGACATGTCGGGCGATCTGGACTCGCCGGCAAGGCGGGTGAGGAGGCGGGCGCACTCGCCCGCGTGCGGCGTCAGGAGGGTGACGGCCTCCGCGCGAGCGCGCAGCACGGAGGCGTCGAGGAGGTCGAGGCCGCCGGCGTCGACGACGACGGGCTCCTCGCCGGCCAGGGCCGCCCGGGCGACATCGAGCTGGGCCTTGGAGCCCGCCGCCCGCGACGTGGTGTCGAGACCCGGGCCGACGACCCAGGCCTGCACCCGACCGGTGCCGTGCACGGCCTCCGGAACGGCCGCGCGGACCAGGCCCGTGGGCGGCGGGGTGCCGACGTAGCGCACCATGCCTGCACCGGCGCACACCGCGGCCGTGACGCTGAGCAGGGCTGCCCCGGTGTAGGACTCGCCACCCGCGACGATGCCCACCACCCCCCGCGAGTACTTGTCGTCGGTCGACGTGGGCACCGGCCACAGTGCGGCGACGTCGTCGTGGTCGAGGCGCCGCACCACCGGCTCGGCCGTGAGGTCGAGGCCGATGTCGACGACGGTGAGGATGCCGCACGCCTGCTCGGTGGGCGGCAGCAGGTGCACGGGCTTGGCCACGGAGAACGTCACCGTCTCGTCGGCGAGCACGCCCTCCGGGTCGAGCGCCCCGCCCTCCGGGTCGAGCGCACCGCCCATCGGGTCCTGACCGGAGGGAAGGTCGACGGCGATGACGTGGGCCGTGTCGGGCAGCGCCGCCACCCACTCCTGCGCCCAGTCGGGCAGGCCGGGCCGGGCGCCGATGCCGAGGATGCCGTCGAGCACGACGTCGGCCTCACCGAGCGCCCCGGGGTCGGTGGTGAGCACGACGCCGGCCTCCTCGGCCGCGGCACGCGCGCCCGCGTGCAGGGTGTCGTGGTGGATCGCGACGGCGTTCCAGCCGGCCTCGGCGAGCCGGGCCACGGCGTACAGCGCGTCGGCGCCGTTGTTGCCGGGCCCGACGAGCGCCGCGACGGCCTCCCCGTCGAGCTCCTCGAGGCGGGCGGCTGCCACCCCGGCCAGCCCTTCGACCGCGCGGGCCATGAGCTCGCCGTCGTCGAGGGTCGCCATGAGGGCTGCCTCTGCGGCGTAGACGTCGTGGGTCGACCAGGCCTCGATCACCGGTGGGGTCCTTCCGCGACGACGACGGCCGACGCGATGCCCGCGTCGTGGGAGAGCGACAGGTGCAGTGAGGTGATGCCCAGCGCGTCGACCCGGTCCGCCACGGTGCCGCGCGCCTCGAGGTGGGGGCGGCCGTCCGCGCCGCGATGCACCTCGGCGTCGTGCCAGTGCATGCCGGTGGGGGCGCCGAGCGCCTTGGCGAGGGCCTCCTTCGCCGCGAACCGGGCGGCCAGGGAGTTGAGCGGGAGGTGACGCTCGCCCTCGGTGAAGAGCCGCTCACGCAACGAGGGGGTGCGGTCGAGGGCGGCCTTGAACCGGGCCACGTCGACGACGTCGATGCCGACCCCGACGATCACGGCGCGCCCCGGGTCACTCGACGGTGACGGACGTGGCCGAGGACGTCACTCGACCGTCACCGACTTGGCGAGGTTTCGCGGCTGGTCGACGTCGAGGCCCTTGGCCGTCGACAGGTGCAGCGCGAAGACCTGGAGCGGGACCACCGCGAGCAGCGGTGCCAGCAGCGGCGAACACGCGGGGATGCGGATGACCTCGCTCGCGAACTGCTCGACGTCCTCGTCGCCGTCGTGCGCGATGACGATGGTGCGGGCCCCGCGGGCACGGATCTCCTGGATGTTTGAGACGACCTTCTTGTGCAGGTCGTGCGGGGCGTCCGGGCTCGGCACGACGACGAACACCGGTTGGCCCGCGTCGATGAGCGCGATCGGACCGTGCTTGAGCTCTCCCGCGGCGAAGCCCTCGGCGTGGATGTAGGCGAGCTCCTTGAGCTTGAGCGCGCCCTCCATGGCCACGGGGTAGCCGACGTTGCGTCCGAGGAAGAGCACCGAGCGGGTGTCTGCCATGAAGTGCGCCATCTCGACGACGCGGTCCATCCGGCCGAGGAGGTCCTCGATCTTCGCCGGGATCTCGTGCAGCTCGGCCATGACGGCCTTGGCGTCGTCGGCGTAGGTCTCCCCGCGCAGCTGCGCGAGGTAGAGGCCGAGGACGTAGCAGGCGGTGATCTGGGCGAGGAAGGCCTTGGTCGACGCGACCGCGATCTCGGGACCGGCGTGGGTGTAGAGCACGGCATCCGACTCGCGCGGGATCGTCGACCCGTGGGTGTTGCAGACCGACAGCGTCATCGCGCCGAGCTCGCTCGCGTGCTTGACGGCCATGAGCGTGTCCATCGTCTCGCCCGACTGGCTGATCGACACGACGAGGGTGCTGCCGTCGACGATCGGGTCGCAGTAGCGGAACTCGTGGGCCAGGGCCACCTCGACCGGGATGCGCGTCCAGTGCTCGATGGCGTACTTCGCGACCATGCCGGCGTAGGCCGCGGTGCCGCAGGCGACGATCGTGATGCGGTCGACCTGACGCAGCTGCTCCTCGCTGATGCGCACCTCGTCGAGGACGAGCCGGCCGGACTCGTCGGTGCGGCCGAGGAGGGTGTCGGCGACGGCGTGCGGCTGGTCGTGGATCTCCTTCTCCATGAAGGTGTCGTAGCCGCCCTTCTCGGCAGCCGCGGCGTCCCAGGTGACCTCGTAGGCCTTGCCCTCCGCCGGGGTCCCGTCGAAGCCGATGACCTCGGCGCCGTCGGGCGTGATCGTGACGATCTGGTCCTGGCCGAGCTCCAGCGCGTGGCGGGTGTGGCCGATGAACGCGGCGACGTCGCTGCCGAGGAAGTTCTCACCGTCTCCCAGCCCCACGACGAGGGGGCTGTTGCGGCGGGCGCCGACGACGACGCCGGGGCTGTCGGCGTGCACGGCGAGGAGCGTGAACGCGCCCTCGAGACGCTGCACGGCGTTGCGCATGGCGGTGGTGAGGTCGCCGGAACGGTCGTACTCTCGACCGACGAGCTTGGCCGCGACCTCGGTGTCGGTCTCGGAGCGGAACTCCACGCCCTCGGCGAGGAGCTCCTTCTTCAGGGCGTGGAAGTTCTCGATGATGCCGTTGTGGATGAGGGCCAGCCGGTCCTGGTCGCCGCCCCGGTGCGGGTGCGCGTTGCCGTCGGTCGGGCCCCCGTGCGTCGCCCAGCGGGTGTGGCCGATGGCGGTGCGCGACGCGGGGAGGGGGTGCGCCTCGAGCGCCGAGCGGAGGTTCGCGAGCTTGCCCGCCCGCTTGTCCGACGCGATGCCGTCGTCGGTGACGAGGGCGACCCCGGCCGAGTCGTACCCGCGGTACTCCAAGCGGGTGAGGCCCTCCATCACGACCTCGAGGGCCGTGTCGTCCATGGTCCGGCCGACGTAGCCCACGATTCCGCACATGCCGGCCAGCCTAGTGCGAACCGGGCCGGCGACCCGCACCCGCAGGACCGCACGCGGAGGACCGCGCACTCGGCCGCCGGGGGCGTCGGGGGGTGGGCACCCGGCATACGCAACAATGGCGCGCGTGAGCGCCACGCAGGAGCGAAGCACGCTGCCGACGCCCTACGTCGAGCTCGACCGCCGGGGGTGGTCGCGCCTGCGCGAGAACCACCCGATGAGCCTGGAGCAGGGCGACCTCGCACGGCTGAGGGGTCTGGGCGAGCGGCTCGACCTCACCGAGGTCGAGGAGGTCTACCTCCCCCTCTCGCGGCTCCTGCACTTCTACGTCGAGGCCACGCACGGGCTGCGCCTCGCCACGAGCGAGTTCCTCGGTGAGCGCCCGACCCGGGTGCCGTTCGTCGTCGGCGTGGCGGGCTCGGTGGCCGTGGGCAAGTCCACGACGTCGCGCATCCTCCAGGAGCTCATGAGCCGCTGGCCGCACACGCCGCGCGTCGCCCTCGTCACGACCGACGGCTTCCTCCACTCCAACGACGAGCTCCAACGTCGAGGACTGCTGCAGCGCAAAGGATTTCCCGAGTCCTACGACCGCCGAGCCCTGCTCGGCTTCATCGCCGCGGTCAAGTCGGGTATGCCGTTCGTCGAGGCGCCGCAGTACTCCCACCTCACGTACGACGTGCTGCCGCAGACGGTGCGGGTACCCCGGCCGGACGTGCTCATCATCGAGGGGCTCAACGTCCTGCAGCCGCCGGGCGTGCGCGCCGACGGGTCGAGCACCGGGGCGATCTCGGACTACTTCGACTTCTCGGTCTACGTCGACGCCCCCGTCGAGGAGATCCGGCAGTGGTACGTCGAGCGCTTCCTGCGGCTGCGCGAGACGGCGTTCGCCGACCCGAAGTCCTACTTCCACCAGTACGCCGCGCTGAGCGACGACGAGGCACGCTCGACGGCGGCGGGCATCTGGGAGCGGATCAACGAGCCGAACCTCGTCCAGAACGTCCTGCCGACGCGGGAGCGGGCGACGCTCGTGCTCACCAAGGGCGCCGACCACGCGGTGACGCGGATCAGGCTGCGGAAGATCTGAGCACGCGCCCCGACCTCCGGCCGGTCAGTACCAGTGCGGGGAGCGGCTGTTCCACGTGTCGAGGGCGTTGCACGGCGTGCCGTAGGACTTCTTGATGTAGTCCAGGCCCCAGCGGATCTGCGTCACGGGGTTGGTGCGGTAGTCCGCACCCATCGTCGCCATCTTGCGTGCCGGCAGCGACTGCGGGATGCCGTAGGCCCCGGACGA
>DATITJ010000015.1:0-15559 GCA_035467935.1 Ornithinibacter sp. | reverse complement strand
CCCTCGAACGGATCGCGACGACGAGCTCGCCGTCCTCGGAGACCGGCCGACCCTCGAACGACAGCACGACGTCGCCGGCCCGCAGGCCCGCCCGGTCCGCCGGTCCACCGGGGTTGACCGCGGGCTGCCCGTCCGGGCCCTCGTCGGCGATCCGCACGCCCTCCCCCGTGTAGGCGGAGTCGAGGAAGACGCCGATGACCGGGTGCACGGCCTTGCCGGTCTCGATGAGCTGCGTGACCGTCGTGGCGACCTGGGCGCTGGGGATGGCGAAGCCGACCCCGATGTTGCCGCTCTGTCCGCTGATGCTCGACCCGGGGGCCCGCGCGATCGCCGAGTTCACCCCGATCACCCGCCCCTGCATGTCGAGCAGCGGCCCGCCGGAGTTGCCGGGGTTGATCGCCGCGTCGGTCTGGATGGCGTTGATGAACGACTGGTCGTCGGCCTCGCCCGGGGTCACCGGCCGGTTCAGCGCGCTGACGATGCCGGAGGTCACGGTGGAGTCGAGCCCGAGGGGCGCCCCGACCGCGATCACCTGGTCGCCGACGACGACGTCGTCCGACGAGCCGAGGGAGAGCGGGGCGAGGTCGGTGCGGTCGACCTTGACGACGGCGAGGTCGTAGGACGCGTCGCGGCCGACGATGGTGGCCTCGGCCTGCTGGCCGTTGGCGAGGACCACGGTGATGTCACCGCCGTCGGCGGCGCTCGCGACGACGTGGTTGTTGGTGACGATGTGGCCCCCGTCGTCGTAGACCCAGCCGGAGCCGGTGCCGTCGCCGCCGGCGCCCTGCACGCGAAGCGTCACGACGCTGGGCGTCGCGGTCGCCGCGATCTCGGCGATCGAGCCTTCCGGGCGGGTGGTGGCGCCCGCGCCGGGGCTGGGCGCCGCCCCGGGGGACGTCACGCCGGTCGGGCCACGGTCGGCGAGGACAGCGCCGAGGATGCCCCCGACGGTGCCGGCGACGAGCGCCACGGCAAGCGCGACACCGATGAGCGCACCCCAACCCGGGCCGCGGCGGCTGCGCGGCCGCACGGGTGCGCCGGGTGCGCCGGGTGCGGCGGCCGGACCCACGGCATACGGCGCGTATGCCGGGCCGGCGGCCGTCGTCGCCGGCTGTGGTGGCGCCGGCGACGGTGGCTGCGACGGGGAGGGCTGCTGCGTGGGCACCGGCTGCGTCGCCGCCGAGCCCGAACCGGATGACGGCGCGTCGGACGCAGCCGGGTCACCCCCCAGGCGGGCCCACCGCGGCTCGGGACGCGGCTGCTCGGGCGCAGGCGTGGGGTCCTCGGCGCGCTGGCCCCACGGGCGCCACTCGTCGCTCCCGGGCTCGTGCTCGGTGGTCATGGGGTCGATTCTGCCCGCTGCGTCGCCCGGGTCACGACGACGGTCTGTGACAACCCGACCGCGGTGACCGCGTTGACCGAGCCACCGGCGGGGGTGCGCGTCGCGACGGGCTGCACCGCCGGGGCGGACGTGGTCGCGAGCGCGGGGCGCACGGTGGTCGACGCCGGGACGACCGTCAGGCTCCACGCGGCAGCAGCGGAGACACCCGCCGCGGCCGCGGCGACGACGGTCGCTCGCAGGGGGCTGCGGTGGCAGGGCGGGGCGCTCGGGGCGAGCAGGGCGAGCGGCTCGTGGTGCGCCGGCACGGGGGCCGGCCGCGGCGTCTCGGCAGCCAGGCTGCGACCGAGAGCGAGCAGGCTGGAGCGCAGGTCGCCCGGCATCGAGGGGGCGCCGGCGAGGGCGCTGCGCAGGCGTCGCTCCTCGTCGACGGCGTGCGCGCAGACGCGGCAGGCGACCAGGTGGCGGTCCCACGCCCACTGGCGCTCGAGCGGGAGGCGGGCGGCGGCGTACTCGCTCAGCTCGTCGCCGAGGCAGCGCACCCGCAGCGCGTCGCTCATACCGTCCCCGCCGCGGGCCGCCGGACGAGGCGGCCCCGCTGGGGCTTGGCGGGCGTGGTGGACGGCTGCGGGGCCCGGTGCGCGAGTGACTCGCGCAGCCGGGCGCGACCACGGTGGATGCGCGAGCGCACGGTGCCGAGCTTGATGCCGAGCGTCGCCGCGACCTCCTCGTAGGACAGGCCCTCGATGTCGCACAGCACGACGGCGGCGCGGAAGTCGGGTGAGAGGGCGTCGAGGGCGCGCTGGACGTCGTCGTCGAAGTGCGCGTCGTGGTAGGCCTGCTCCGGGCCGGGGCCGCGGCTCGGGAGACGGGCGGCCGACTCGTCGGACAGCGCGTCGAAGCGGATGCGCTGCTTGCGGCGCATCTTGTCGAGGAAGACGTTGGTCGTGATGCGGTGCAGCCAACCCTCGAAGGGGCCCGGCTGGTAGGTGTGCAGCGAGCGGAAGACGCGCACGAACACGTCCTGCGTGAGGTCCTCGGCGTCGTGCACGTTGCCCGTCAGGCGGTAGGCCAGGCGGTAGACGCGCGCCGAGTGCTGCTCGACGACCTCTTCCCACGTCGGGGGCACCCAGCCGGTGGCAGCCTCGCTGCCCTGCACGGCATACGTCGTCGTCATCGGCTCTTCCCTCACCACGTTGCTCATGTCACCCATCGGTACGCGTTCTCGCCGTCGATTGTTCCCGGTCTCCCTGAACGAACGCTGGGAGCGTGGCTCGGCGCGATGCGCCCACGCTGCCCCTAGGGTTGGGGCATGAGCACACTCAAGCCGGCCAGCTGGTCCTACGCAGAGCAGTTCGTGCCGGAGCCCGAGGTGGTCGAGGCGGCCCGGCGGCGCGGCATGGAGCTGGGCGACGCCAGCCCCGTGGGCACCGGGGCGGGTGCGGTGCTGCGCTTCGTCGCGGCGGCGGTGCAGGCGCGCCACGTCGTCGAGGTCGGCACCGGGGCGGGCACCTCCGGCCTGTGGCTGCTCGCCGGCATGCCCGACGACGGGGTGCTCACGACGATCGACTCCTCCGCCGAGCACCAGCGGGCGGCCCGCGAGGCGTATGCCGCGGCCGGCTACGCCCACCAGCGCACCCGGGTCATCACCGGCGCGGCCGGTGACGTGCTGCCGCGGATGACCGACGGGGCCTACGACCTCGTCGTCGTCGACGCCGACAAGGACGGTTACCCCACCTACCTCGAGCACGCGGTGCGCCTGCTGCGGCCGGGAGGGGTCGTCGTGCTCGACAACATGCTCTGGCACGACCAGGTCGCCGACCCGGCCGCGCGCGACGCCACGACGAGCACGCTGCGCGCCCTCGGCAAGGCGATCCGCGACCACGACGCGCTCGTGCCGGCGCTGCTTCCGGTGAGCGACGGCCTCATGCTGGCCGTCAAGCGCTGAGCCCGAACGGCTCCCCGGGCGTCAGCTGACGTCGGGGCCGGCGCCGCGACGGAACCCGGCCGGGCCCTCGACGATCGCGACGACCTCCCAGTCCTCGATCGCGACCGGCGCCGAGCCGATGATCGCGCTGCCCGGTGCCTCGCCGGCGCCGGGCTCGAAGCCCTCGCGGAAGACCTTGCGGTCCTGCTCGGTGTCGAACACGTAGGTGCCCTCGAACCACTCGCCGTCGCGCATGCGCCACACCTTGAAGGCGAGGCCGTCGAGGAACATGAAGCGAGCGATCGAGGTGCCCACGACGTACTCGCGCAACTGGTCGGCGGCGTCTCCGGGGGCATCGACCAGCGACCAGCGGACCGTCAGGCCGTACCCGGCGTTCATGCCATCTCCTCCAGCCACCGCAGCAGCAGTCGAGTCCCGAACCCGGTCGCTCCCTTGGCGGAGATCCCGGCGTCGACGTCCGAGCGGCCGGTCCCCGCGATGTCGAGGTGCGCCCAGCGGCGCTCCCCGACGAACTCGCGGAGGAACAGGGCCGCCGTCACCGCTCCCCCGCCCACGCCGTCGGCGATGTGGTTGAGGTCAGCGACGTCGGAGTCCAGTGCCTGACGGTAGGTGTCGGCGAGGGGCATCGGCCACAGCGTCTCACCAGTCGTCGCGCCGGCCGCGACGAGCGCGTCGGACAGGCCGGCATCCGTGGCGAACACCGGGGCGGCGACCCGGCCGAGCGCGATGCGGGCCGCGCCGGTCAGGGTCGCGACGTCGACGAGGTAGGTGGGGTCGAGGTGGGCGTCGGCGTAGGCGAGGGCGTCGGCCATGACGATGCGGCCCTCGGCATCGGTGTTGCCGATCTCGACGGTGCGCCCGCCGTACTGCGTCAGCACGTCGCTCGGCCGGTACGAGGCCCCCCCGACGGCGTTCTCGGCGAGGGCGAGCAGGCCGGTGACCCGGACCGGCACCTCGAGCTCGCGGCACGCCGCGAGCACGGCGAGCACGATCGCCGACCCGGACATGTCGGTCGTCATCCCGAGCATCCCGTCCACCGGCTTGACCTGCAGGCCGCCGGTGTCGAAGGTGATCCCCTTGCCGACGAGCACCACCCGGGGGGTCGCCGCGGTCGCGCCCGCCGGTTCGTGGTCGAGGCGCACGAACCGCGGCGGGGTCGCCGACCCCTGACCGACGGCGACGATCCCGCCGAAGCCCTCACGGCGCAGCGCCCGCTCCTCCCACACGGTGACGTCGAGGCCGCCACTGCGGGCCACGGCCCGGGCCTGCCGAACCATCCACGCGGGGTTCTTCGTGTTCGAGGGGGTCAGGGCCAGGCTGCGGGCGAGCAGCTGGGCCCGGGCGCGGGTGACGGCACGCCGCACCGAGGGCTCGTCGGCGCTGCCGGCCACGACGGCCTCGGCAGCGGGCCGCGTCACGACCGTCGGGCCGTCCTTGGTGAAGCGCGGCGAGCCCCACGAGGCCAGCACGACCGCCTCGACGTATGCCGGGAGCGCGTCCGCGGCCATCCCCCCGACGGCGTGGACCACCCGGCCGCGCCCGCGGGTCGCCCGTCCGACGGCGGCCGCGGCGGTGCGCCACTCGGCGCCGGAGCCGCCGGCCACCCCGACGAGGACGAGGCGACGCACGGCACGTGACCCCGGCGCCAGGGGAACGGTGGTGAGCCGGCCGGCGTCGGTGCAGGGCTCGTGGGTCGTCAGCACGTCGGCGGCGTCGAGGCCCAGGGCGCCGATCGCGGCGCGGGCCCCCGCGTCACCCGGCCCGGCGGGGTCACCGACGGCCGCCACGAGGACCGTGCCGCTCGCGCCGCCGTCGGTCGGGGAGGCTGCGAGCGCCTCGTCGAGGTCGGGTGCGACGCTCCACGCGGACGTGGGGGGGTTCAGGAGGACGCCGTCTCGGGCCACCCGGTGACCCTACCGAGTCGGCGCCGCCACGCCGGTGCCGCCCCGGACGCGCCGAGGCCCCCGCCGCGAACGGTGGGGGCCTATCAGCTGTCCTCAGGCGGCGGTTACTTCAGGCCCTCGCAGTTGTCGATGGCCTCGCCCAGCGCGCGCACCTCGTCGGGAGTCATCTCCACCACGAGCCGCCCCCCGCCCTCGAGGGGCATGCGCAGCACGATGCCGCGACCTTCCTTGGTGACCTCGAGCGGGCCGTCGCCCGTCCTCGGCTTCATTGCCGCCATGGCTGAAATCCCTTCCTCGCCGCGGCTGCGGAAGTCCGCGCCGCGTGAATCCCGACGCCGGACCGTCGGGGATGGTGGCCCATTATTCCGTAGCGGTGCGACAGAAAGAAATCCGCGGCAGATTCCACCGATCACGGAGGAAATGAGCCCCAGGGGGTGTAGACGAGGAAAGTGCATGTCCACCAGAAGAGTCCGCCGACGACGACGAGGAGCACGACCCCCACGCGGCGCCGCCAGTGGGGCACGACCGAGTGGCCGTTCGCGGTCCGCATCGCCACCGAGGCGACGAGCGCCGCGATCGGGAAGTCGAGGAGCAGGAAGCGCCACATGCTCGTGATGGGGCGCACGACGGCGAAGAGGTAGAGCGGGTAGGCCAGCGCCCACGCCCGGGCCTCGATGGAGATCCAGCGGCCGTGGCGGCCGAGCACGAGGGCGACGTAGGTCGCGACGAGGGCCACGAGGACGACGACCCCGGCGACCCCCCTGCCCTCCCAGGCCCACTCGATCCACAGCACGAACGGCCCCTTGTCGGGGCGCTGCCCCCAGGCGGCCTGCACGTCGAAGAACGCCGTGGGCACCCCGGTGACGAGCCCGGCCACGACGGGCCACGCGACGGCGCTCACCGCGAGCGCACCGAGCATGACGACGGCACTGGCGCGCTGGCCGTCGAGCGGCCGGATGCCGGCCGCCCGGTCCTCGCGCCAGCGCACGACCAGGTGGATCAGGGCGGCGCACCCCAGGGCCGGGGCGACGCCGCGGGCGAGACCGAGGGGCAGCGCGACGAGGGCGACGAGGAGGTAGCGGCGCAGCACGATGAGCAGCAGCGCCCCCGCGACGAGGGCGACGGCGAGCGCCTCGGTGTAGGGCTTGAGCATGACCGCGGTCGTGGGGTAGAAGCACCAGAGGCAGGCCGCGACGAGGGCGAGCCGCTCGCGCTGGGGCTGGCGGTCGGCGTGGACGCCGGTGCGCAGGAGTGCCCAGATGAGCACGGCCGCGACAGCCCCGAGGACGACGTTGAGCAGGACACCGGCCGCCGTGAAGGGCAGGCCGGTGAGCATCACGAGCTTCACGAGGTAGGGGTACAGCGGGTAGAACGCCCATGCGCTGTAGGTGACCTTCCCGGAGTCGGCGTCCACGGGCAGCGGCACGGGGTAGCCGTCGCGCGCGATCTGCTCGTACCAGACCCCGTCCCACAGGCTGAAGAGGTCACCGATGCCCGGGTCGGCGTGCCCGACGCCCGCGGGGTTCTGGAACCACGTCGCCGCCACCCACAGCGCGAGCAGCGCCACGAGGCGGGCGACGGCGTAGACCGCGAGCACCGTACGCACGGGGTGGGCGAGCGCACGGGCGCCGATCGCGTGCCGCCCCGCGGAGGTGAACGGGGTGGGTCGCGCCGACGTGCTCGCCTCCGGTGAGGCCTCAGCCAGCGCCATCGGCCACGCTCCTGACGTCCCAGACGTGGACGCCGCCGAGGTGCTCGGGGGCGCCGAAGGCAGCCGACAGGGAGGCGAGGAGCGCCGGCGCCTCGGGACGCGTGTCGGGCAGCACGACGGCGTCGACGCGGCCCGTGCGAAGGTCCGCGCGGAACTGCTCGAGCTCGCCCTCCGACGGTGGCCGCGCCACGCCGTCCTCGGCGATCCCCGCCATCCACTGCGTCAGGGCCGTGGGCGTCGCGCCGTACTGCCCCACCCGCTCCGGCGAGCTGTCGGGGCCGACGAAGTAGCCGGCCACGACGGGGAAGCCCCAGCGCGCCCGGGCCTGCCACTCCAGCGCGCGGGTGTCACCCACCCAGGGCGCGGGCGCCGCGAGCACGGACCCCCCCTCATCCACCCAGTCGCGCCAGGTGCCGTCGCTGAAGAAGGCCGGCATCGGGGCGCGGGGCTCGACGACGAGGGGGGTGGGCACCACGGGCAGGAGCACGAGGCCGGCCGCGACGGCGGCGACCGCCAGGCCCGCACCGGCGTGGCCGGCATGCCGCCCGGCCCGCACACGGACCTCCTCCGTGCCCAGCGCCAGGAGCGCGCCGAGCGCCGGGACGGCCACGAGCGCGAACCGCGTGGGAAGGACGTTCTCGACGACGGGCACGAGCTCGAGCAGGGCCCACGGGCCGGGGATGCCGGTGGCGGCGCCGTGCAGCGTCACCTCGTTGCCGAGCGAGAGCCAGCACGAGACGACGACGACCGCCGCGAGGGCCCGCACGAGCACGCGGCGCCACAGCACGACCGTGACCGCGAGGGCCGCGAGCAGGAGCGGGACGCCGAAGAAGGAGTTCTCCTCGGTGCGGTTCATCGACACCGCGGCGGCGGCCCACGGGTCGGCGCCGAGGCTGCGGGTGGCCCTGCCCCACAGCTGCGCGAGGTCGTTGCCACCGAACGGGTGGTAGATCGAGGCATAGCTGCGCGGACCCGCGAACTGCCACCAGAGCGGAACGGCGACGATCGCGAGGCACGTGGCGGCACCGATGCCGAGTCCGGGCAGGAGCCGGCGCAGGTCGACCCGGCCGTGGGCGAGCAGCACGAGGCCGGCGATGACGATGCCCACGACGGTGAGGAGCAGCACCTCCTCGCCGATGAACACCTGCCAGGCGACGAGCAGCCCGAGCACGACGCCGTCACGCCGGGGTCGGTCCCCGTCGGCGAGGCGCAGGACCCGGTCGACGATCACGGGCACGAGGAACTGCGCGACGAAGTTCGGGTGCCCGTTCGCGTGCGCGACCAGACCCGGCGCGAACCCGGCGAACCCCGCGCCGAGGGCCGCCGCGACCGGGTGCACCGCGAGCCGCCGCCGGAACAGCCAGAACCACGCGGAGGCCGTGAGCGCGAGCCCGAGCAGCTGCACGACGATGAAGGTGGCCTGGGGTCCGGCCAGCAGGGTGAGCGGGGCGAGCGGCACCCCGAGGCCCAGCACCGACGCGTTGGCCATGAGGTTGACGCCGTCGGGGAAGTTCTGGAGGTCGCTGAACAGGGGGTTCGAGAACGTCGCGAGGTTGTGCGCGGTCGCGCCGAAGTACCACTCGAACGCCTGCTGGTCCTGCACGCCCTGCGAGAGGTGGCCGGTGCGGGGCGCTGCGAGGAGGCCCACGTGCAGCCACGCGGAGACGAGCAGGTAGGCCGCGGGGGCGAGGAGGTCGCTGCGGCGCAGCGGGAGGGGGCGCGCCGCCGCTGACCCCGCGCGACCGGGTGCGGCACCGCGGCGGGATGCCGGGCCGTCCCCGGGCGCGGACGCGCGGGGACCACCAGCGGCGCCGGTGCTGGTGCGCGGGCCTGCGGCCACGGCATCCGGCGCATCGGGCCGGGCCTCGCCGCGACGCCGGGCGATCGCGCGGTCGTGCGCGGCGACGCGCGCCTCGAGGGCGTCGACGACGGCGTCGACCTGGTCCATCCGGTAACCCCGCACCTGGGCCGCGAACCCCTCGCCGGCGTGGGCGGGCCACCGGTCGTCGGCCTCGAGGTCGGCGTCGAGGAGGGTCGCCGGTCGGGGCCGGCCGAGCAGCCAGGCGATGACCCCGACGACCGCGGTGCCGAGGAGCGCGAGCCCCACGGACCACGTCACGCCGCCCTCCCGCCGTCGGGGTCGGGCGCCCCTGCCGCACGAGCGGCAGCCCGGGCGAGCACCCCGTCGACGACGCGGCCGAACAGGAACGGACCGAGCCGGTCGCCGGCCGGTCGGGTGAGCCGCCGCAGGCCCGGCAGCCAGAGCTCCTCGACCCACTGGACACGGGCGCCGCCGGGCGCCTGTGCGTCGGGCGCCACGGTGATGTCGGCCCAGCCGTGCAGGAGCCGCCCCACCTTGACCAGGCGCAGCCGACGCCCGGGCTCGACCGCGGTCACGAGCATCCGGTCGGCGAGGGCCAGCGGGCCGAGCCGGGTCCACGCGACGACCTCGGCCCCGAGCACGAGCCCGCCCTCGGGCACGACGACGTCGGTGAGCGGGACGTCGTGGGTGTGCTCGGCGAGGTCGGTGACCGCGGCCCACGCGAGCGCGGGGGCGAGGGGCGTGCGGCGCGCGACGGTGAAGGCCATCGGCTCAGGCCTCCGGCGGCGACGGGCGCTCGTCAGCGCCGCCCTCGCCCACCGCTGGCTCCGGCGGCTCCGGGGGCGCCTGGGGCACGGACGGCGCCTCGGGCACGGTCGGCGCCTGCGGGTCCTCGGTCAGCGACCCGCCGAGGTCGACGAGGGTCGCCTCGCGGGCGGCAAGGGTGTCACGCAGGTCGTCGAGCCGGGCGTCGACGTCGTCCGTCCGGTACCCCCGCAGCGCGGTGTCGAAGCGCACCGAGTCGACGTCGGCGGCCACCGGGGCGGGTGGCAGACCGGTGTCGGGAGTGGTGTGCACGGCATCCGCGAGGGGGTCGACGGCCAGCCGCCCGCTCGCCACGGCGAGCACCGCCGCGACGAGCGCGACGGCGACGAGCGCGAGGACGACGAGGGGGACCACGCAGGCGATCCTACGAGCCGCGACGGTGAGCCGAGGCGCCGGAGCGGCGGCGGCGCCACGAGGGGCAGACGTGACCGGCCCGTGACCTACGGGTTCACCCCGCGGGGGTCAGGCGGGGCCGCGGTCGCCGGCGACGATCGCCGCGACGGCCTCGTCGACGTCGTCGGTCACGGTGACGAGGTCGAGGTCGCCCACGCTGATCGTGCCGGCCGCGGCGGCGGTCTCGCGCAGCCACGTGAGCAGGCCGCCCCAGAAGGCGCTGCCGAGCAGCACGATCGGGAAGCTCGTGACCTTCTGGGTCTGCACGAGCGTCACCGCCTCGAAGAGCTCGTCGAGGGTGCCGAACCCGCCCGGCAGCACGACGAAACCCTGGGCGTACTTGACGAACATCGTCTTGCGCGCGAAGAAGTAGCGGAAGTTGACCCCGAGGTCGACGAACTCGTTGAGCCCGGCCTCGAAGGGCAGCTCGATGCCGAGGCCCACCGATGTGCCACCGGCGTCGAGGGCGCCGCGGTTGGCGGCCTCCATCGTGCCCGGTCCCCCGCCGGTGATGACGGCGTAGCCGGCCGCCGCGAGCGCCCGGCCCACCTGCACCCCGAGCTCGTACCCCGGGTCGTCGGGGTGGGTGCGGGCCGAGCCGAAGACGCTCACCGCGGGCCCCACCTCGGCGAGCGCCCCGAACCCGGTGACGAACTCCGACTGGATCCGCATCACGCGCCACGGGTCGGTGTGCACCCAGTCGGCGGAGCCGCGGCTGTCGAGCAGGCGC
This sequence comes from Ornithinibacter sp., assembly GCA_035467935.1. Taxonomy (GTDB): domain Bacteria; phylum Actinomycetota; class Actinomycetes; order Actinomycetales; family Dermatophilaceae; genus Fodinibacter. The sequence continues at coordinate 4,887 of DATITJ010000015.1, read as the reverse complement.
TGGTCGGTCGTCGAGCCCGGCACCCGCGACCCGCGCATGACGACCGGTCCCTGGCGGTACTCCGCGACGTCGTGGTCGCGGTCGGTCGGACGGGGACGTCGGGGGGTCGGCTCCACGGCGTCACTGTATGCCGGTGCCACACCCGGGTGCCCGCGTCCCGCCGGGCGTCACCGCCTGTTCACCGACTCGACGCCGGAAGCCCGCTCCCGGCCCGTGCCCGCGTTCAGGCCAGCCAGCGCAGCAGCGCCTGCTCGCAGGCGGTGTACTGCTCGACCCGGCACTGCTCGTCGTCCATGTGCGCGAGGTTGGGGTCGCCCGGTCCGAAGTTGACGGCGGGCACCCCGATCGCCGAGAAGCGCGCGACGTCGGTCCAGCCCTGCTTGGCCTCGACCGGGAGCCCGAGCGCCTCGACGAACGCCTTCGCCGCCGGCAGGTGCAGGCCCGGGCGGGCACCTCCGGCGTTGTCCACGACGTCGACCTCGAAGCCGGAGAACACCTGGCGCACGTGCGCCTCGGCCTCGGCCTCCGACAGGGACGGTGCGTAGCGGTAGTTGACGGTGACGACGCAGCGGTCGGGGATGACGTTGGTCGCGACGCCACCCGAGACGAGCACGGCGTTCAACGCCTCGCGGAACTCGAGCCCGTCGACCACGCGGGTCACGGGCTCGTAGGCCACGAGCCTGGCGAGGACCTCGCTCGCGTCGTGGATGGCGTTGTGCCCCTTCCACGGCCGGGCCGAGTGCGCGGCGATGCCCTTGGTCGAGACCTCGGCGCGTAGCGTGCCCTTGCACCCGCCCTCCACCCGGGCGTCGGTGGGCTCGAGGAGCACGGCGAAGTCGGCGTCGGTGATGAGGTCCGGTCGCTGCTGCTCGACGTGGAGCAGCCCGTTGAACCGCGAGTCGATCTCCTCGGCCTCGTAGAACACGAAGGTGACGTCGCGGCTGGGCTCGCGCACCTCCTGCGCCACGCGCAGCATCACGGCGACCCCGCCCTTCATGTCGACGGTCCCCCGGCCCCACAGGACCTCACCGCCCGGCCCGGCGACCCGGCGCGTCGGGAGGTTCACCGGGTCCACGGTGAGCGGCACGGTGTCGACGTGCCCCGCGAGCACGACGCGCTCGGCGCGGCCGAGCTCCGTGCGGGCCACCACGGTGTTGCCGATGCGGGTGACCCGAAGGTGCGGCAGGGCACCGACCGCGGCCTCCACGGCATCGGCCAGCGCCGCCTCGTCCAGGCTCACGGACTCCACGTCGCACACGGCGGCGGTGAGGGTCGTGACGTCGGTCGTGAGGTCGAGCGTGGGTGTCGTGGACGGCATACGGCCACCCTACTGACCGGCCCGGCGCCCTCCCGTCACGGCGCCGGGCGGTGCCCGGCCGGGGACGGCCGCCCCCGTAGGCTGGAGGGCATGACGCGCACCGCCTGGGGCCACGGCCTCCTCACCCTCACCGACGACGGGACCGTGCTCGACGCGTGGTTCCCGACCCCGGCGCTCGGGGAGCCGGGCGGCGCGGGCGAGCTCGCGGCGCCCTCCGGTCTCGAGGCCCTCGCCGGGCCCGACGAGGCGCGTGGCGTGCGGCGCGAGGTGCGCCTCGTGACCGTGGACCTCGACGCGGCCCCGGCCGACACCGCCGACGGCTGGCTGCGGCTGCACCTGCTCTCGCACCGCCTCGTGGTGCCGAACTCGATCTCCCTGGACGGGCTCTTCGGCGTGCTCACCAACGTCGTGTGGACCTCGCAGGGCCCGTGCGCGGCCGACGGCTTCGAGGCGACCCGCGCCCGGATGCTCGCGCGGGGCACCGTCCAGGTCTTCGGGGTCGACAAGTTCCCGCGGATGACCGACTACGTCGTGCCCTCCGGCGTGCGGATCGCGGATGCCGACCGGGTGCGCCTGGGCGCCCACCTCGCCAGCGGCACGACCGTCATGCACGAGGGTTTCGTCAACTTCAACGCCGGCACGCTCGGCACGTCGATGGTCGAGGGCCGGATCAGCCAGGGCGTCGTCGTCGGCGACGGCTCCGACATCGGCGGCGGCGCGTCGACGATGGGCACCCTCTCGGGCGGCGGCACGGAACGCGTCAGCATCGGTGAGCGTTGCCTGCTCGGAGCCGAGTCCGGGCTCGGCATCGCGCTCGGAGACGACTGCGTCGTCGAGGCCGGGCTCTACGTCACGGCCGGCACGAAGGTGGCCCTCCCCGACGGGACGGTCACCAAGGCGCGCGAGCTGTCGGGGCAGGGCAACCTGCTGTTCCTGCGCAACTCGGTGACCGGTGCCGTCGAGGCACGTCCCCGCGACGGGCACGGCATCGTGCTCAACTCCGCGCTCCACGCGAACGACTGACCCCCGGGCCGAGCGCCCGACCGCACGACCCACGAAGGAACACCGACCCCATGCCGCGCACCGCCAGAGGCGCCGTCACGCTCGCCGAGGAGCAGCCCCACTCCCCGCGACGCCGACGGGCCGCCGGCCTGCTCACGCTCGCTCTCGTCGGTGTGCTCGGCACCGGCGCCTGGCTCGGCGTGCGGCACCTGCAGGACCTCGTCGTCGGCGAGCGGTGCGAGGTGACGGCATCCGGCACGACGTTCGAGTGGGCACCCGACCAGGCGAGCAACGCCGCCGCGATCACGGCCATCGCCGTGCAGCGCGACCTGCCGCCGCGCGCCGCGACGATCGCCATCGCCACGGCGATGCAGGAGTCGAAGGTGCGCAACGTGACGTTCGGCGACCGCGACTCGCTCGGCCTGTTCCAGCAGCGGCCCTCGCAGGGCTGGGGCACCGCGGAGCAGATCCTCGACCCCGAGTACTCCACGAACAAGTTCTACGACGCCCTCGTCAAGGTCGAGGGCTACACCGACCTGGACATCGCCGAGGCCGCCCAGGCCGTGCAGCGGTCCGCGGCCGGCGAGGCCTACGCCCAGCACGAGCCACAGGCGCGGGTCACGGCATCGGTCCTCTCCGGCCAGACGGCCGGGGGCATCGGCTGCGCGCTCGAGGACCCGTCCTCCCCCGGCGACCCCGAGGCGGTGGTGGCCCTGGTCGAGAAGGACTTCGGCATCCCCGCGACGGCCGGCGACGGCACGGTCACGGTCGTCACCGACAGCGACGAGCTCGCGTGGGCCGTGGGCTCGTGGGCGGTCGCCCGCGCCACCGACACGGATGCCGTGCGCGTCACCGTCCACCGGCAGGAGTGGGTGCGCGGTCTCGAGGAGTCGTCCATGGGCTGGACGCCGATCGAGTACGGCCCCGACGAGGACGCCCCCGACCCCCTGGTCGTGACGATCGACCTCTGACGCCGCCGTCGGGACCGGGTCGGGGCGGCTCAGGGGACGGGCGTGAGCTCTCGGAGCGGGGTGGTGTCCGCGGGGTCGCGCACCGAGGCGAGGGCGGTGGCGAGGTCGGCCACGATGTCGGTGGGCGCCTCGAGCCCGACCGACAGGCGGAGCAGCCCCGCGCTGGGGCGGGCCTCGGGGGCGACCGGCCGGTGGGTGAGCGCGGCCGGGTGCTGGATCAGCGTGTCGACGCCGCCGAGGGACACCGCGTGTGCGATGAGCCGGCAGTGCTCCGCCACCGCGGCCGCGGCGGGGTACCCGCCCCGGAGGGAGAACGCGAGGATCGACCCGGGGCCGCTCATCTGGCGTGCGACCAGACCGGTGGGGTCGCACTGCGGCAGGCCCGGGTAGTGGACCCGCTCGACCTCGGGCTGCGTGGCGAGCCAGCGGGCGACGACGCCGGCGTGCTCCTGCTGGGCCCGCACCCGAACCGGCAGCGTCTGCAGACCGCGGTGCAGGAGGTAGGCCGACTGCGGCGAGAGCAGGCCCCCGGTGGCCGCGCGGACCCGGCGCAACCGAGCGGCCCACGCGTCGTCGGTGGCGACGACACCACCGAGGAGGTCCCCGTGGCCACCCATGAACTTCGTCGCCGAGTGCACGCTGAGCGCGGCGCCGTGGGCGAGCGGTTGCTGGAGCACCGGCGTGGCGAACGTGTTGTCGACGAGCACCGGGACGCCCCCGGCCCGGGCCACGACGTCGGCGATGTCGACGAGGTCCAGGGACGGGTTGCCGGGCGTCTCGACGACGACGAGCCCGGTGTCGGGTCGGACGGCGCCGCCCACCGTGTCGGCGGTCGCCCACGTCACGCGGGTGCCGAGGAGACCCGTCTCGAGCAGGTGGTCGGTGCCGCCGTAGAGGGGGCGGACGGCGACGACGTGCGGCCGGCCCTCGGCCACGGCGGCGAGCAGGCAGGCGCTGATGGCGGCCATCCCCGACGCGAACGCCACCCCGGCGGGGGCGCCCTCGAGCGTGGCCACGGCCCGCTCGAAGCGGTCGACGTTGGGGTTCCACAGGCGCTGGTAGACGAGGCTGTCGTCGGCCTCGGGCCGACCCCCCGAGGCGATCCGCTCGTAGGCCTCCCCACCGCGGTCGACGCTCGGCAGCGGGTAGGTGCTCGACATGTCCACGGGTGGCACGTGCACGCCGAGACTCGTGAGGTCCTCACGACCGGCGTGGACGGCAACGGTGCTTGGATCCATGTGTCCAGTTTCGCGCTTTCACCCGTTCTGGGCCAAGAGTTTCGTGGAATCCTCGACAGGTTCACCCGTGACGGGGGATCCTTCTGTCATGATCACTGACGACACCCGGCCGCCACGGAATCCTCGGGCCGCGGCGGTCCCCCGCACCCCGCGGTCGCCCGGGCGCGCCGCAGCACCACCGCCCCGGCCGCTCGACGCCGCCGACCACGCCCTCGTCGAGCTCCTGGCCATCGACGGCCGGATGCCCAACGCCGAGCTCGCCCGGCGCGTCGGCCTCCCCGAGTCGACCTGTGCGGGCCGGGTCCGGGCCCTGCGCGAGGGCGGCGTCGTCACGGCGATCCGCGGTGAGGTCGACCTC
>DATITJ010000014.1:0-3355 GCA_035467935.1 Ornithinibacter sp. | reverse complement strand
CTCGCCCGTGCGTCGGGCCCGGTCGAGGCCGCCGGGGGTCGGGCCGGGACCGGGGTCCCGGTCGCCACCCGGGTGCCGTCCGGGGTCGGGGTGGCTGTGGTGCCCGGGACCTGCCGAGAGGAGGGAGCGGCCCTGGTCGCGGACCGCCCCGACGGCGAACACCTCGAGCGACGCGGGCAGCTCTCGGTCGGGTGGGGGACCGATGATGGCCGACTGGAAGGTGCGCAGGTGCCCGTCGGCCCCGCGAGCGACGGCGCGACCCGGGGTGTGGGGGCCGATGTCGGCGGCCGCGCCGTCCTCGACGACCGCGACCGAGTCGGAGCGGTCACGGACCCGGAAGGCGATGCGCAGGCTCACGTTGGCCTGCACCTCGGCGGTCACCGCGCCCGCGGGGCGCTGGGTCGCGAGGACGAGGTGGATGCCGAGCGACCGCCCCTGGGCGGCCAGCCGAACGATCCCGCTGACGAAGTCGGGGACCTCGTCGACGAGGGTGCGCAGCTCGTCGACCACGACGACGAGGCGGGGCACGGGCTCCTGGTGGCCGCGGGGCGAGCGGGCGTATGCCTCGAGGTCCATTGCCCCCGCGTCCGCGAGGAGCCGCTCGCGACGACGCAGCTCGGCCCGCAACGACGTGAGTGCCCGGGACACCAGGTGGTCGTCGAGGTCCGTCACCAGCCCGACCACGTGCGGGAGCTCGGCGCAGGGGCCGAAGGCAGCACCGCCCTTGAAGTCGATGAGCACCAGGCTCAGGTCGCTCGGGGGGCACGAGACGGCGAGCGAGGTCACGAGGGTGCGCAGGAACTCTGACTTCCCCGAGCCCGTCGTGCCGCCCACGAGGACGTGTGGTCCGTCGCTCGTCAGGTCGATCGCGTGGATGCCGTCCGGGCCCACCCCGACCCGGGCGACCGGGGTGGCCAGTCCGGCGCCGCGAGCGGTCGCGGCACCCCACCCCGCGGCCAGGGCGTCGGGGTCGGTCCCACCCGGCGGCAGCACGTCGTCGATGACGACCCGGTCCGGCACCGGTCCGGACCCCGCCCCGGACGAGGGTGCCGCGCACCGCAGCGGAGCCAGGGCCCGTGACAACCGCTCCACCCACCACGCGCCGACGCCGTCGGCCACGAGGGGCACGGCGGGCCCGGACGACGACTCGAGCAGGTGACCGTCGCCCGGCCCGACGGTCAGCACGGCACCGCACCCCACCGGGAGGGACCCCCGGTCCGGCGCGGCGACGACGGCGTGCCAGCCGGCCGACCGGGCCGCGGCGACGAGCCCGGCATTCGCCGCCGCCTCCCCGCCGGGGACGACGAGGACGCGCAGCCGGGGGCCGTGGTCACCACCTCCAGCGGTGGAGACCCGACCTGCCGGTGCCCCCGACGGCACCCCGGTGTCGGCGGCCGCCCCTGCCCGCCTCGGCGGCGGTTGGTGGTGGGGCAGCCGGGCGCACCAGGACCACTCGGGGAGGGTCGAGACGACCGCCACCGCGACCCGCGTCGGGGGTTGGGTGGCGCACAGCTGCCCGACGACCGAGCGCAGCACGGCATCCGTCACCTCGTGGGGACCCACGACGCCGAGGCACCCGACGTCGACCAGCGGGAGCACCACCGGTGCGGTGCGGGCGGTGGGATGCGTGGGGCGACCGTCGGCCCGCCACACCACCCGGGTGGCGACCTCGCCGATGCCGAGCCGCAGCGAGAGCCGCGCGTCACCGCCCCACAGTCCCGGCAGGAGGTGCTCGGCGGCCGAGAGCAGGGCGTGCGGGTCGGGGTGCGCACGGTCGAGCCGGGCGCGTTCCTCGGCGAGGCACTGCGCGAGACGTGCCTTGGCGCGCTGGACGGCAGCGTCGTGGGAGGCGCCGTCGCGTCGCCCTGCCCGTCCCGCTCCCCACCGGTCACCGAGGGCGCTCGCCAGCAGCATCACCGGGCCCAGCAGCGCGAACACCAGCAGCTGGGGCCCGAGGAACCACGCCAACCCCGCCCCGATCGGCACGGGCACCAGGGCCGCGACCCACGGGACGCGGGCCCGGTGGCGCTCGGGTGGCGCTGCCGGGCACTCGACCTCCACGGGACCCGAGTCCGCAGCCGGCGCACGGGGCTCCGGCACGGTGACCCGCCCGTCCCCGCCGGCCACCACCGGCAGGCCCGGACCCGCGGCGCGACGCAGGCGCAGTGCCGTCGACCCCGCCACGACGAGCGAGGCGGCGTCGACCGGGACGGGCCCCACCACCCGCCGACCGTCGACGAGGACCCCGTTGGTCGACCCCTCGTCCTCGACGACGACGCCGGCTCGCCCGATCCGGAACACGGCGTGGACACGACTCAGCGCCTCGTCACGCACGAGCACGCCGGATGCCGGAGCCCGCCCGACGAGCACCGCCGGCGGTGACAGCGGGCGCGCGTGACCGGCATCCGGCCCGCCCACGACGGCGACCTCGAGGACACCGGCCTCGACCGGGTCGACCCGGTCGTCGGTCGTCGCTGCCGACAGGGCACCGACCGACACCGCTGCGCCGTGGAGCAGCGGTGGCTCCCCGACGACGGCAGCCGGATGCACCGCCCGGCCACGACACGTGAGGTGGGTGACGGGCTCACCGAGGTGCTCGGTGAGCCGTGCGCAGAGGTCGGCGGCGGTGTGGCGGCCGGACCAGCGGACGACGACGTCGACCGGGTGCGGGCGCCGGCGCGGCAGGTGCACGGTCAGCGTCATCTCCATGGCGGCCACCGTAGGAAGCGCGACCGACGTCGACCGTGACTTATCCACAGGTCTGCTCATTTCGGGTGCAGACGCGGGCAAGATCCGGTTCTCTAGTGCTGCGACACGCTCGTGGGCAGGGGCCGGCGGGTGGGAGGGAGGGTCGTGGATGCCGTCCGGACGCTGGAGCACGAGGTGCGCGAGCTGATCCGCCGCTCGGGGCTGGACCCGGCGCGCGACGAGGTCAAGGTGCGCCGGCTCGTCCAGGAGGCGGTCAGTGACTACGACGAGCGTTCCGTGCATGGCGGGATGCCGCTGCTCGCCGACCTGGGTGCCGCGTCGAAAGCGGTGTGGGACACCGTCGCCGGCTACGGACCGCTCCAGCAGTACTTCGACGACCCCACGGTCGAGGAGATCTGGATCAACGAGCGGCTGACCCGGGGGTCCGAGCCCTTCAGCCTGAGTCGGCAAGCCGCCGCCAGGCCGCCTCACCTGCTCGGAGGACAGTACCGGCACGCATGTGCGTTCGCGTCACTTCGGCCCACATAGGGCTACTCCGGCTGCGGGCCCAACTTCGGACACGCCGAGGTCCAGACGGTCACATGAGCTCCGCCGTGATGATGTCCACGGCCGTGCCAGTGATTCGGGGGGTTCGGCACGGGCGCTC
>DATITJ010000013.1:0-12117 GCA_035467935.1 Ornithinibacter sp. | reverse complement strand
TCGGGGGGACGACGGCACCGGTCGTGGGGTCCGGTTCCTGCCCGGCGTGGATGGCGCGCGAGGAGAAGCCGAGGTGCTCATGGGTCATGCGGCCAGCGTATGCCGTGCGGTCCGGCCGGCCGGCCGCCCCACCCCCCGTGCCGTGGAGCGACCGGCCGCCGGCTTCCGCGGGAGGCGCGTGCGCGTCTCCCCGTTCGCGGCCCCTGCGAGGTCGTGTCCCTGCGGTCGTGCGGTGCGCTGCTCCCGCCCTCGTGGGCGGGTATGCCAAACGTAAAGAGGAACGGGTCCGTTCTTTACTGTTTCTTTACGAAGTCAGGCGTTCGTCTTCACCGTTGTGGCCGAACAGCCCATCACCCCGGATCCTTCGGTCGGACCGGGATGAACCGACGGACTCCGTACGTTCCCCTCCACATGCTCTTCGGATCTCGTGCCAAGACGACGCTGCCCACCGCCGACGACGCGCTCCCCGGCCGCGCGACCCGGCTCTTCCACGTCCCGGCGACCCACGAGGTGCTCGGGACCCCGCTCGAGGGTCCCTGGCCGGGCGGCACCGAGGTGCTCCACGTGGCGATGGGGTGCTTCTGGGGCGTCGAGCGGATCTTCTGGGGGCTCCCCGGCGTCGTGACCACCGCGGCCGGCTACATGGGCGGCCACACCCCCAACCCGACCTACGAGGAGACCTGCACCGGTCGCACCGGCCACGCCGAGGCCGTGCTCGTCGCCTACGACCCGGCGGCCACCTCACCCGAGCTGCTGCTCAAGGCCTTCTGGGAGAACCACGACCCCACCCAGGGCAACCGTCAGGGCAACGACATCGGCACGGCATACCGCTCCGCGATCTTCTGGACGACGGCCGAGCAGGAGCGGGCCGCCCACAGCACCCGGGCGGTCTTCCAGGACGTGCTGACCCGCGCGGGTCGTGGCGAGATCACGACCACCCTGGCGCCAGCCACGCAGGCCGGGCCCTTCTGGTACGCGGAGGACTACCACCAGCAGTACCTCCACAAGAACCCCAACGGCTACTGCAACCACGGGCCCAACGGCCTGACCTGCCCCGTCGGTGTCGCCAACCTCCCCGCCCAGACGGACGTCCGCCCGCCGGCCTGACCCCCGCCCCGGCACCCGGCCGACGGGCTCGCCGAGGTGGGCGACGGCCTCCGGGAACGGGCGTTGACCCGCCTGGAGTGCCGACGCGGCCTACTCGGTCAGCACCATCAGCACCCAGGACACGACGTTCATCGCGAGGAAGGCCAGCGTGCCGACCACGAGGATGATCGCGGGGACCCGGGCCCGGTCGTCACCGGCGGCCTGTGCCCGCCGCGCGAAGCGCACGGCGAGCAGGGCCGGCACGGCGAGCAGGGCCGCGGCGACGCCCAGCACGGCGAGCGCCATCCACCAGGGGGCGGAGCCGACCCCGTCGTAGCCCAGCGCGGTGGAGAGGCCCTCGCCCACGACGAAGGCGAGGGCCGCGACGAAGGGTGCGGCGACGAGGCACCCCCAGACGAGCCGGACGTCGTGCGTGTCCCGGGCGTGGGGAGTGGGGTGCGAAGAAGCTGGTGCCGTGGTCATCACACACCTCCGACGGTGCCGGGGCCACGGGGCACGTGGCCCTCACCTCCATCGTCCTCCCCGGTCGACACGACGTCATGCCGGTGACGCCACGGTCACAGGCCGGCACGGCACGAGCCGCCCACCGGGCGCCCGAGCGCCCGAGCGCCCCTCAGAAGTTCCGGGCCACGACGTCGAGCACCCAGGCCAGGAGGTTCATCACGAGGAAGCCCAGCGAGAACACGACGAGGATCGCCGCCGGGACCCTCGCGCGGTCGTCCCCGTGGCGGTGGGCCCGCGACCAGGACCACGTGGCCAGGGCGGTGGGGATGCTGAACACGACGAGCGCCGCGACGAGCGACAGCGCGCCGACCCACCAGGGCTGGCTGCCGTCCCCGGTCGCGCCGAGCGCCCTGCTCGTCCCCTCCCCGACGGCGAAGGCGAGCACGAACGCCACGGGCGCGGCGACGAGGCAGGCCCACGCGGCCCGGGTGTCGCGGTCGTCGCGCGGCAGCGAGGTGCGCGGCGTGTGCGACGAGTGCGACGAGTGCGGCGTGTTGACGGTGGTGGCGTCCATGGCGCACCTCCTCGGGGAGGACGAACCCCGGGAGCGCGGGGCTCCACCTCCATCGTCGCGCCGCGCCCCGCGCCCGGCCGGGTGGTGTGACCCAGCGATCAGCCGCCCGCGCCCGGAGTCGGTGCCCAGGTGGTGGTCGCGGCAGCCGCCCGAGCACCCGACCCCGGTGTCGTCAGATGCGCGCGGCGACCTCGGTGCCCTGACGGATGGCTCGCTTCGCGTCGAGCTCGCCGGCGACGTCGGCGCCGCCGATGACGTGCGTCGTGAGGCCGCGCGCCTCGAGCCGGTCGGCCACCCCGCGCACGGACTCCTGGCCGGCGCACACGACGACGCTGTCCACGGCATACGTGCGCCGCTCGGCGGCACCGCCCTCGCCGGTGGCGACGGTGACGTGCAGCCCGTCGTCGTCGATCAGGTCGTATGCCGTGACGCCGGTGACGAGCTCGACCCCCTTGGCCTTCAGCGCGGCTCGGTGCACCCAGCCCGTCGTCTTGCCCAGGCCCTTGCCGATCGGGGTGGTCTTGCGCTGGAGGAGCACCACCTCGCGCGGGCTCGGCTCCGGGCGCGGCGTCGTGACGCCGCCCCGGGTGAGCGCCGGGTCACCGACACCCCACTCGGCGCGCCACGCGTCGACGTCCAGGGTCGGGGAGTGCTCGGTGGTGAGGAACTCGCCGACGTCCACCCCGATGCCGCCGGCGCCGATGACGGCCACGCGCCGCCCGGCCGTGCGCTCGCCGCGGACCAGCTCGGCATACGTCATGACGCTGGGGTGGTCGAGGCCCGGGATCGACGGCATCCGCGGCTCGACGCCCGTCGCGACGACGACCTCGTCGAAACCGGCGTCGGCGAGCTCGTCGGCGTCGACGCGGCGACCCAGGTGCATCTTCACGCCCCCGAGCTCGAGGCGACGGGTGAAGTAGCGGATCGTCTCGGCGAACTCCTCCTTGCCCGGGATGCGCATCGCGATGTCGAACTGCCCCCCCACGTGGTCGCGCGCCTCGAACAGCTCGACCTCGTGGCCGCGGTCGGCGAGCGTCGTCGCCGCGGCCAGGCCGGCCGGGCCGGCACCGACGACGGCGACCCTCTTCACGGTGCGGGTCGGGCCGATGACCAGCTCGGTCTCGTGCGCGGCCCGCGGGTTGACCAGGCACGTCGCGCGCTTGTTGACGAAGGTGTGGTCGAGGCAGGCCTGGTTGCAGGCGATGCACGTGTTGATCTCGTCGGCGCGCGACTCGGCGGCCTTGCGCACCCACTCGGGGTCGGCGAGGAAGGGCCGCGCCAGTGACACCAGGTCGGCGCCACCGTCGGCGAGCACGGCCTCGGCGACCTCGGGCACGTTGATCCGGTTGGTCGCGACGACCGGCACCGACACGTGCTCCTTGAGCCGCCCGGCATACGACGCGAACGCCGCGCGCGGCACCGAGGTGACGATCGTCGGCACCCGCGCCTCGTGCCAGCCGATCCCGAGGTTGAGGATGCTGGCGCCGGCCGCCTCGACCTCCTTCGCGAGCGCCGTGACCTCGTCCCAGGTCTGGCCGTCCTCGACGAGGTCGAGCACCGAGATGCGGTAGATGACGATGAAGTCGGGCCCGGCCGCCCGGCGCACGGCCCGCACGGTCTCGACGGCGAACCGGCGGCGCTTCTCGGGGGTGCCGCCCCACGCGTCGGTGCGCTGGTTGGTGCGCGGGGCGAGGAACTGGTTGACGAGGTAGCCCTCGGAGCCCATGACCTCGACGCCGTCGTAGCCGGCCTCGCGCGCCAGCCGGGCGGCCCGGGCGAAGGCCCGGATCTGGCGGCGCACCCCGCGGTCGCTCAGGGCGCGGGGCCGGAACTTGCTGATCGGGCTCTTGATCGCCGAGGGGGCGACGCACCACGGGGTGTACGCGTAGCGCCCGGCGTGCAGGATCTGCAACGCGATGCGCCCACCTGCCGCGTGCACGGCATCCGTCACCTGGCGGTGCTGGCGGGCCTCGCGCCGTGTCGTGAGCTTGGAGGCCATCGGGTAGAACGTGCCCTCGACGTTCGGCGCGAAGCCGCCGGTCACCATCAGGGCCGCGCCTCCCCGCGCGCGCTCGGCGAAGTAGGCGGCCAGCTTGGGGAAGTCGCGGGCGTGGTCCTCGAGGCCGGTGTGCATCGAGCCCATGACCACGCGGTTGGGCAGGGTCACGTGACCGAGGTCGAGGGGGGCCAGCAGGTGGGGGTAGTCGCTCATCGGCCCTCTGTCGTCGCGTCGCCCGGTCGCGCTCGGCGCGGGTCGGCGACGCGGGGCGGATGCCGTCAGCCCGGCTCCCGCTGCCCGGTCACCTCCGGGGGCGCCACCAGCGGCGCCGTGGTCGAGCCTCCCCCGTTGTTACCGGCGGGTCAACTGCCGGGGGTTGTGAGGCTGCTCGCAGGCGCTCCCGGCGGGGTCATCGAGGTCGACGAGGGGCTTGCCCGCGACTTCGGGAGCGGATGTGTGTGGGAACCGGCGTCCCGGAGCCGTTCTTCACACCCACCAGACCTCCACGCGGGCGGCGTCAGTCGGTCAGGAACGAGAGCAGGTCGGCGCGGGTGAGGACCCCGACCGGCTTGCCGTCCTCGACGACGAGCACGGCGTCGGACTTCTCGAGCTCGTGGCGCGCGGTCGACACGGGCTCGCCGGCGCCGACGAGCGGCAGGCCGGGGCCCATGTGCGTCTCGACCGAGTCGGCGAGGTGGGCACGGCCGGTGAACAGCGCCTCGAGCAGGTCGCGCTCGGACACCGCGCCCGCGACCTCGCCGGACATGACCGGGGGCTCGGCGTTGACGACCGGCATCTGCGACACGTGGTACTCGCGCAGGATGTCGATGGCGTCGCGCAGGGTCTCGGACGGGTGGGTGTGGACGAGCGCGGGCATGTCGCCGGCCTTGGCGTGGAGGACGTGGCCGACGGTGCGCTCGGCGTCGGTGCGCAGGAAGCCGTAGGACTGCATCCACTCGTCGTTGAAGATCTTCGACAGGTAGCCGCGGCCGGAGTCGGGCAGCAGGACGACGACCACGGCATCCGCCGGCAGGTCCTTGGCGACGCGCAGGGCGGCGACGACGGCCATGCCGCACGAGCCGCCCACGAGCAGGCCCTCCTCGCGGGCGAGGCGGCGGGTCATCTCGAAGGAGTCGGCGTCCGAGACGGCGACGACCTGGTCGACCTGCGAGGGGTCGTAGGCCCCGGGCCAGAAGTCCTCGCCGACGCCCTCGACGAGGTAAGGACGACCGCTGCCGCCGCTGTAGACCGAGCCCTCGGGGTCGGCCGCCACCACCCGGACCCGGCCGGACGCGCGGTCGGCCGAGACCTCGTGCAGGTAGCGGCCCGCACCGGAGATGGTGCCGCCGGTGCCGGCGCCGGTGACGAAGTGCGTGAGTCGACCGTCGGTGTCCGCCCAGATCTCGGGACCGGTCGTCTCGTAGTGCGAGAGCGGCCCGTTGGGGTTGGAGTACTGGTCGGGCTTCCACGCCAGCGGGGTCTCACGCACCAAGCGGTCGGACGTGGAGTAGTAGGAGTCGGGGTGGTCGGGGGCGACCGCGGTGGGGCACACGACGACCTCGGCGCCGTAGGCCTTGAGGACGTTGCGCTTGTCCTCGGAGACCTTGTCGGGGCACACGAAGATGCAGGAGTAGCCGCGGCGCTGCGCGACCAGCGCCAGGCCGACACCGGTGTTGCCCGACGTCGGCTCGACGATGACGCCGCCCGGCTTCAGCTCGCCCGACGCCTCCGCGGCCTCCACCATCTTCAGGGCGATGCGGTCCTTCACCGACCCGCCGGGGTTCAGGTACTCCACCTTCGCCAACACCGTCGCCGCGATGCCCTCGGTCACCGAGGTCAGCTTGACGAGGGGCGTGTTCCCGACGAGGTCGACGATGTGCTCCGCATACTTCATCGGGTCATCCTGTCACGGCCGGCGAGGGCCCCGGTGCGCCGGAAAACCCGGAGGCGGCGACCGGCCCCGTGCGCCACGATGGTGTCATGGACGACTACCTCGAGGTCAACCGGCTCAACTGGGACGAGCGCGCCCCGGCGCACGCGGCGAGCGCCGACTACGGGTTCGACCGCTTCGTCGCCGACCCCGAGCACCTCAGCGGCATCGTGCGCTTCGACCGGGGGCTGCTGGGCGACATCGACGGGCTGACCGGCATCCACCTCCAGTGCCACATCGGCACCGACACCATCTCGCTCGCCCGGCTCGGCGCGCGGATGACCGGCCTGGACCTGTCGCCCGCCTCGCTGGAGCAGGCCCGCCGCCTGGCCGCCGAGGCCGGCCCGGCGGTCGACTACGTCGAGGCCGACACCTACTCCGCTCCCCAGGCCCTGGGTGGGCGCACCTTCGACCTCGTCTACACCGGCATCGGCGCGCTGTGCTGGCTGCCCGACATCGACCGCTGGGCCGGTGTCGTCGACGAGCTCCTCGAGCCCGGCGGGCGGCTGTTCGTGCGTGAGGGCCACCCGATGATGTGGGCCGTCGACGAGGTGGCCGACGCAGCCGTGACCATCGGCTACCCCTACTTCGAGACGGCCGCGCCCCTCGACATGGAGGAGCCCGGCACCTACGTGGACAGTGACGTCGAGTTCGTGCACAACCGGGCGATGTCCTGGAACCACGGCCTCGGCGAGACCGTCACCTCGCTGCTGACCCGGGGGTTCGAGATCACCGGGCTCGTCGAGCACCGCAGCGTGCCGTGGGACGCCCTCCCCGGCCGCATGGTGCGCGACGGGGAGTTCGAGGAGTGGCGTCTCGCCGAGCACCCCGAGCGGGTGCCGCTCACCTACACGCTGCAGGCCCGCAAGCCCTCCGTCTAGCCCGGGTCGACGGCCAGCCGCGCGAGGAAGCGCCCGGCGTCGACGACCACGCGCTCGACGGTGCCGCGACCGACGACCACGCCCCCGGCAGCCGTCGCCCCGACCTCGAGCACCAGGCGCCGCCCGTCGACGGCGGTGACCTCGGCGTGCACGGTGACCCGCTGGCCCACCCCGCTGGGCGCGAGGTGCTCGAGGTGCACGGAGGTGCCGACCGTGGTGGTCCCGGCAGGCAGCGAGGGCGCCACCGCGAGGCAGCTCGCCTCCTCGCACCACGCGAGCAGGCGCGGTGTGCCGAGCACGGCCAGGTCGCCGGAGCCGAGGACGGATGCCGTGTCGCCCCCGGTCACGACCCGCGTCACCCCGGCGCGCGCGCCCACGTCCGGCCCGTCCATGCCGCCACCGTATGCCGGGTGCCCCCCGCTGCGGAACGGGCCCACCGCCGTTCCCGTTACCGTGGAGGACACCGAGCGACACGAGGGAGGCAGGGCCCATGGGACGCGCACGACGAGCCGGCAAGATCGCGGCCACCGCGGCATACGGCGGCGGCGGCGTCGCGGCGGCCGGTGCCGCCCTCGGCGCGGTCAGCTGGGGGGTCATCAAGGGCGAGGCCGCCCTCGCGCGCCGGGTCATCGGGTCACTGTTCGACGACTCCCCCGACGACAACGGCGTCTACGGCGCCGGTCGCGGCCAGCCGATCGACATCGTCGTGCTCGGCGACAGCAGCGCCGCCGGCATGGGGGCGGACGCGCCGCACGAGACGGTCGGGGCGATCATCGCCAGCGGCGTCTCCGCCCTCACCGGACGCCGGGTGCGGCTGACGAACCGCGCCGTGGTCGGTGCCGAGTCGAGCGACCTGGAGCGACAGCTCGCGAACTCGCTCGAGGAGGTGGTGCGCCCCCACGTCGTGCTCATCATGGTCGGCGCCAACGACGTGACGCACCGCATCGAACGCTCGGCGTCGGTGCGGGCCCTCGAGCAGACGGTGCGCCGCATCCGCGCGCTCGGGTCGGAGGTCGTCGTGGGCACCTGCCCCGACCTCGGCACGATCCAGCCGATCCGGCAGCCGTTGCGCTCGCTCATGAAGCGGTGGTCGCGCGACCTGGCCGCAGCCCAGACCGTGGCCGTCGTCGAGGCCGGCGGCCGCACCGTGTCGCTCGGCGACCTCATCGGGCCGGACTTCGACGAGTCACCGCACGAGATGTTCAGCAAGGACCGCTTCCACCCCTCGCCCGCGGGCTACGCGCGGGCCGCGGCCGCGCTGCTGCCCAGCGTGTGCGCCGCGCTGCACGTCTGGGGAGCCGACACGTCCGACCGGGCCCCCGAGCCGCGGCGCGGGGAGGGCGTCGGGCCGGTCGCGGTCGCGGCGGGCCAGGCCGTCAAGGACCCCGGCACCGAGGTGGCACCCACGGAGATCGCCGGTCAGTCGCGCGGTCCGCGCGGCCGGTGGGCGGTGCTGCTGCGACGCCGCCCCGACGCCGTGCCGCCCCCCGAGGAGACCCCCGTGGAGCCGGCGGACACCGTCGACGAGCCGGGGGTGCCCGGCCCGGCCTGACGGGCGCTCGCTAGTCGGCGACGACCGCGTCGAGCTCGATCTCGACCTTCCAGCGCGCGTCGATGAGCCCGGCGACGACGAGCATCGTGCTCGCCGGGCGGATCTCCCCGAAGATCTCGCCGTGCACCGACGAGATCGCGTCGACGACCTCGGCGTCGCCGTCGGTGATGTAGTGCCGCGTGCGGATGACGTCCTCCGGGCGGCCACCGAGCTCGGCCAGGGCGGCCAGGGCGATCTCCCAGCAGCGCCGCGCCTGGGACCCGGGGTCGACGCTGACGTGGCCGTCGGCATTGATCGGGGCGGTGCCCGAGACGGCGATCTGCCGGCCGACGCGGACCGCGCGGGAGAACCCCACGCTGGCCTCGTACGGCGACCCTGACGATGCGAGGCTGCGCGTGGTGGTGTCCATACCCTCATCATGGCCGGGATCGGCCCGCAACGGCACCCCGGACGAGACCGACCCCACACGCGATCCGGCGGGCACCCGGCATACCATCGGACGAAGCACTGAGCGAGCGCTTAGTGACACCGCCGAGGACGTCGCCTGCCGTCCGCGCACCCGAGGAGCCCCCGTGACCGAGGCCGTCATCGTCGCCACCGCCCGCACCCCGATCGGACGCGCGTTCAAGGGGTCGCTGAAGGACCTGCGCCCCGACGACCTCTCGGTGCAGGTCGTCCAGGGGCTGCTGGAGCAGGTGCCCGGGCTCGACCCGGAGACCATCGACGACCTCTACTGGGGCTGCGCCGACCCCAGCGGCGCGCACGGCAACAACCTCGCCCGCGTCATCGCCGTGCTCGCCGGCATGGACCACCTGCCGGCCGCGACGGTGAACCGGTTCTGTGCGAGCTCGACCCAGACGATGCGGATGGCGTTCCACGCGATCAGGGCCGGTGAGGGTGACACCTTCCTCGTCGGTGGCGTCGAGTGCGTCTCGCAGTACACCAGCTTCGCCGGGGCGGGTGGCAGCGACGCCGAAGCGCAGAACGCGCGCTTCGCGCAGGCCCAGGCCCGCAGCGCCGAGATGGCGCGCACCAACGCGACGTGGACCGACCCGCGTGAGGAGGGCCTGCTCCCCGACGTGTACCTGTCCATGGGCCAGACCGCCGAGAACGTCGCGACCGCTCGCGGGGTCTCGCGCCAGCGCCAGGACGAGTGGGGCGTCACGAGCCAGAACCGCGCCGAGCAGGCCATCGCCGACGGCTTCTTCGCGCGCGAGATCCTGCCCGTGACGACGCCCGACGGCACGGTGGTCTCGGCGGACGACGGTCCGCGCGCCGGCGTCACCCTCGAGGCCGTGCAGGGGCTCAAGCCCGTGTTCCGCGAGGACGGCACGATCACCGCCGGCAACTGCTGCCCCCTCAACGACGGCGCCTCCGGCGTGGTCGTCATGAGCGACACCCGGGCCCGCGAGCTCGGCCTGACGCCGCTCGCCCGCATCGTGTCGACGGGGGTGTCCGGCCTGTCGCCCGAGATCATGGGCCTGGGCCCGGTCCAGGCGTCGACGCAGGCCCTGGCCCGCGCCGGCATGACGATCGGCGACATGGACCTCTACGAGATCAACGAGGCCTTCGCCGCGCAGGTGCTGCCGAGCGCCGACGACCTCGGCATGGACCTCGGCAGGCTCAACGTCCACGGCGGCGCCATCGCCCTCGGCCACCCGTTCGGCTCCACCGGCACCCGGATCATGACGACGCTCATCAACGGCCTGCAGACCCGTGACGGCCAGTTCGGCCTCGAGACGATGTGCGTCGGTGGCGGCCAGGGCATGGCGATCATCGTCGAGCGCCTCAGCTGAGCTCCGCCCATCCCCTCCTCGCCGTGAGTGCGGACGTGGTTGTTCCGACGACCACGTCCGCACTCATGGCGAGCTGAGCTCGCGGCGCAGCTCGGTGAGAAGATCGGGGATGCCGTCGCCGCGCTCGCGCGCGTAGGCGTCCCACACGAGCACGGCGAGCTGGTCGACGACGACGGCCGGGCCGAGGTCGGGCACCTCGACCGGGGGGTCCGCCGAGCGGTCGGCGAGGTCGGCGAGCAGGTGGCGGAGCAATGGCATCCGGCCCTCCGCCCGGGCGAGCGGCAGCTCGGCCCAGCGGCGACGGACGCGGTCCAGCTCGGTGCGCGCCTCCAGTGGCACGACGTCGACGGATGCCGGGGGCACGGCATCCGTGCTCCCGGCCGGCGCCGCAGACACGACCGCCGGGGCAGGTGAGCCTGCCCCGGCGGTGTCGTGCGTGGAGTCCTGCGTCACTCGCGCAGACGGGCGAAGAGGCGGAGGAACTCGATGTAGAGCCAGACCAGCGTGACGATGAGGCCGTGCGCGAGGAGCCACGAGTACTGCTGCGGGGCCCCGCTGCGGATCGCACCCTCGATCGAGTCGAAGTCGAGCGCGAGGCTGAACGAGGCCAGGCCGACGGCGAAGAGCGAGATGCCGATGCCGAGGGCGCCGCTCCCACCGAAGCCGAACATGCTGTTGGTGAACATCGCGAAGACGAAGTTCGTGACGGCGAAGATCGCGTAGCCGATGATCATCATCGTCATGATCCGGCGGAACTTGGCCGTCACCTTGATCAGGCCGAACTTGTAGGCCAGGAACATGCCGACGAAGGTCGACAGCGTTGCGAGGACGGCCTGAGGGACGATGCCCTCCCAGCCCGGGTAGCTGTTGAAGAACTCGCTGACCGCACCGACGAAGAACCCCTCGACGACGGCGTAAGCGAGGATCAGCGGCACGCTGAGGGTCTTCTTGAACGCGATGACGAGACCGAGCACGAGGGTGCCGATCATGCCGCCCATCCACAGCGCGAAGCCCGCGGCCTCGTTGTTGGCCGAGACCACCCAGCCGATGGTTCCCGTCACGAGCACGATCGCGAACAGGCCGAGCGTCTTCATGATGACGTCGTCCATGGTGACGCGGCGGGTCTCGACCGGGCCGGCGGTGGGCTGGTTGTACAGGTCCTGGAGCTGCTGCGCGGTCATGCCCGCGGTGGCGGCCTGGCCGGCCGCGGCGGACTGGGTCGCACCAGTGGACTGGCCGCCGAAGCCGGCATAGCCGGCCTGAGCGTCCTTCTCGATCCGGTTGAAGGCCGGGTTGCTGGCCATCGTTCCTCCGTGATGGTCATGGCGGTGGCAGTCACCGCACGTGTCACCAGAATAGACGCGTGGCCGCGTCGTGGTGTTCCCGCACCGCCCCCCTGGGGATGTCGGCACCTCGAGAGTGCCCCGACGGGAGCCGGCCACCTCACGGCGTTCGGCCACCTCCCGACTCCCCCGGTGGCGCTGGCGCGCCCCCGACGGGAGTCGAACCCGCACCTGTGGCGATTTTAAGTCGCCTGCCTCTGCCAGTTGGGCCACGGGGGCGAGGCCACTGTATGCGGCGTCCACACCCCGGAGCGGCCCGTCTCCTGTCCGTGTCCAGCCGGCCACCGGTGCAGCGTTCGGGCGGGACAGGATCGACCTCCTGGTCGATGTGGGGACGCCGAGGACGGTCAGGTCAGGGAGAGGGCGATGCCGTCGAGGATGTCGTGCTCCGAGGTCACGACGACCGCGCCCGGCGAGCGCTCGAGCGCGCGGTCGAGCACCTCCTGCCAGACGAGCGCTCCCCCACCGATGACGTCGACCCGCCCGGGGTG
>DATITJ010000012.1:0-1769 GCA_035467935.1 Ornithinibacter sp. | reverse complement strand
CCTCGGCCAGCTGGTAGAGGCGGTGCACGCCGGTGGTGGTCTCCTCGGTGACGCCCTTGATCTCGGCGGCGACCGTGGTCCACTTCTGCGGGTCCTGCGCGAGGGTGCGGCGCACGAGGGCCTTGAAGACGCCGAACTCCTCGGTGTCCTCCTCGGTCGTGGGGGGCACCTGACCGGCGGACTCCCACTCCTTGCCCTTGTGCACGAGCATCGTGGCGTCGCCACCGTCGTCGAGGATCATGTTGGCGCCGGCGCCGCCGGGCCAGGTGAGGATCTGCTCGGTGCAGTCCCAGTACTCCTCGAGGGTCTCGCCCTTCCAGGCGAAGACCGGCACGCCCTGCGGGTCCTCGGGGGTGCCGTTCGGGCCGACGACGATGGCCGCGGCGGCCTCGTCCTGGGTGGAGTAGATGTTGCAGGAGGCCCAGCGGACCTCGGCACCGAGCGCGGTGAGCGTCTCGATGAGCACGCCGGTCTGCACGGTCATGTGCAGCGAGCCGGCGATGCGGGCGCCGGCGAGCGGCTTGGTCTCCCCGAACTCGGCGCGCAGGGACATCAGCCCCGGCATCTCGTGCTCGGCAAGGCGGATCTGGTGGCGGCCGGCCTCGGCCAGGGTCAGGTCGCGGACCTTGTGGTCAACGGGCATGCGTGAACTCCTTGGGGTCAGGACGGTGGGTTGACCCGGCGTCGCCCTTCTGGGCCGCACGTGCGTGGAGGGTTATCACCCGCGCCGGCAGGGAGCCCAATCTACCGCAGGGGCTCCCCCACCTGTCGAATCGCCGTGGTCGCCACGGCGCCCCTGTCGAAGGCGTGGATGGGGGCTCCTGGACCATCGCGTCCGTGGCCGGCCGATTGCGGCACGCCAGGCGCCCCGTCGGTTAGCGTCGGCCGTATGCCGTCCGCCCGTGGAACGCTCGACTGGTCACCCGCCGTCTCGCACCCCGAACTCCTCGCCGTGCCCGTCGCGGCGGCGATCGGCTCCGTGCCGGGGGCGCTCGTGGCGCCCATCGACCCGACGCACGCCGACACCGCCGCCTTCTGCACGGCATACGACGTGGCCCTCGGCGCGAGCGCCAACTGCGTCGTCGTGGCGGGCCGGCGCGGTGACGTGACCACGTACGCCGCGGTGATGGTGCTCGCGACGCACCGGGCCGACGTCAACGGCGTGGTGCGCCGGCACCTGGGGGCGCGCAAGATCTCGTTCGCCGCGCACGACGACGCGGTGGGGCACACCGGCATGGAGTTCGGCGGCATCACGCCCGTGGGGCTCCCGGAGGGGTGGCCGGTGCTCGTCGACGAGGCCGTCGTGGCGGCCGGTGAGGTGGTGATCGGCAGCGGGCTGCGACGCAGCAAGCTGCTGCTCACCGGGGAGCAGCTGCTCACGCTGCCGGGCGCCGAGCGGCTCACCCTCGCCCAGCCCGCCGGCTGACGGGCCGACCGGCCGACGCGGGACCCGGCAACCGGCCGTCACCGCCCCAGGCCGGCGTCCCTCCCCCGCACGATCGCCTCGGCGCGGTCGGCGGCCTGCAGCTTGGTGAGCACCGCGCTGACGTGGTTGCGCACGGTCTTCTGGGACAGGAACAGCCGAGCGGCGATCTGGCTGTTGGACATTCCCGCGGCGACGAGGTCGAGCACCGCGCGCTCGCGGGGCGACAGCTCGGGGAAGGCGACGGCGTCCTCCTGGCGGGGCCGGGCGAAGAACTCGGTGATGCGGGTCGCGAGCACGGCACCGAAGACGACACCGCCTGCCGCGACGGTGGTGACCGCCCGCA
>DATITJ010000011.1:0-6635 GCA_035467935.1 Ornithinibacter sp. | reverse complement strand
ACGGCGCACGCCGTGCGCACCCACGACGCGGCGTCGAGGTCCCACCGCCGCACGGGCCCGTGGTCCTGCGCCACGAGCAGCACCGACCGGTCGGGGACGTACCGCACCGCCGCCCCGGAGTCGAGCGTGACGGCCCCGAGGAAGGCCCCGGTGCGCCCGTCCCACCGCCCGACCCGCCCGGACGCGGCGGTCGCCCACTCGCTGCCGTCGGCCGCGAACGTCGGGGTCCACCCCGCGAACGGCTGCCGGTCCGAGAGCGGAGACACCCACCGCCCGTCGTCGACGTCACGCAGCCCCACCGCGCCGTCCATCGTGGTCACGGCGAGCCGGTCACCGTCGGGCGACCAGGCCAGCCCGAAGCCCTCGACCCCCAGCTCGAGGGGGCGCACCGCACCGGAGACGGTGTCCACGAGGAACAGGCCGGCCTCCTCGACGCCGGCGAGCACCTCGGTGGTCCCGGGCCGTGCGTGCAACACCCCGACGAGGCCGGCCGGGCCGTCACCGAGGGCGGGAGCGACGGCCACCGGTTCACGGCGCGGCTCCAGGGTGCGGGCGTCGAGGACGTGGACCCGGCCCTGCGTCGTCCCCGCGAGCAGGACTCCCTGCGGGGTGAACTCGGCGTAGAGCACCTGTTCACCGGCGGGGAGCGGACGCCGGGCCACCTCCTCGAGGGTGGTGCTGTCCCAGACCGCCAGCACGTCGTCGCGGGTCTGCACGGTGACGAGCGCGCCGTCGGCGCTCCACGCACCGTCGAGCCAGGCGGCGACGTCCTGACGCACGTCGACCGCCCGGGACTCCACGCCGGTGGCGACGTCGCGGATCGTGAGGGTCGGCTCCGGCCCCCCGCTCACCCGCAGCACGCGCCGCCCGTCCGGCGAGAACTTCAGGAGGCCACCGCCCCCCGCGGTCGACTCCCCACCCACGGAGGGCAGGAAGCCGCGCTCCCCGCTGAGGTCCCAGGCGAGCAGCATCCCGTCGAACGACGCCGTGTGCAGGGTGCGGCCCGAGCCGTCGAACACCGGCCACCCCCCGCCGTCGTCCTGGACGAGCAGCTCGACCGGTTCTCCCCCACCGATGTCCCAGACCATGAGGGTGTCGCCCGCGGAGGCGACCTTCGAGCCGTCGGCCGAGAAGCCGATGCGGTCCACGCCACCGACCACCGGGACCACGTGTCGCACCGTGCCCGAAGCGGTGTCGACGAACGCGAGCTGGGCGCCCGCGGCGACCGCGAGCATGGACCCGTCGGGTGACAGCGCGAAGGCGTCGTCGACGACCCCGAGGTCGAGGTCGGCGGGCGCCAGGGTCCGCAGCACCCGGCCCGAGGCCAGCTCGGTCTCGCGCAGCACCCCGCCGCCCGACGACCACAGGGAGCGGCCCCCGGACGCCACGACGGGCCGCTGGGACTGGTCACCGAGGTCGAGCAGGGCCACGGGGGCCTCCCTCGCCGCGAGGTCCCACACCCCCACGAGCGGGGCCGCGTCACCCTCGAGCGCGGGCAGCGTCACCGCGAGCCAGCGTGAGTCCGGGCCGATGGCGGCGTCCTGCTGCGCGAACCGCCCCTCGGGGATGCCGCCGAGCTGGTCGTCCGCGACCGTGCCGTCGGGATCGAGCACGACCACCGCGGGCACGGCGCCGCTCTCGACGAGGTCGGGCATGGGGGTGACGACCGCCGTCGACCCGTCCGGTGCCGTGAACACGCCCGCCCCCTGGAGCTCCGCATGGACCGCCACCGGGGCGAGGGTGCCGGCCCGGCGCACGATCAGGCCCTCCCCCGGCGCCTGGGCGAGGACCAGGCCGGAGCGCGGGTTCAGCGCCAGGCTGACGACGCGCGGGGTCCGCGCCAGGCGGACGAGCGTCGGGGCCCGGTCGAGGGTGGCCAGGAGGTTGGCCCGGGTGTCGGGCGACTCGTCGAGCCGCACACCGGCGACGGACAGGAGCAGCGCGGTGTCGAGGTCCTTGGCGCGCAGCGCCTCCGCCCCCAGGCGGCGGGCGTCGGATGCCGTCGCCGCGGCATCCGCCCGTCGTGAGGCGGCCGACGCCAGCACCCCTGCGGTCGTCGCGACGAGCGCGAGCACGACGGTGGCGCCGAGGCCGGCCCGCAGCCGCCGGTTGACGCGTCGTTCCCGCCGGACCTGCTGCTCGGCGAGCCTGCGCTCTCCCTCGGACAGCGCCACCGATGCCTCGAGGAAGTCGGTCTCGACCGCGGTGAGGTCCGGGTGGACCCGCTCGCGCCAGTCGACGGCCCGCGCCACGCGACCGCCGCGGTAGAGCTCGCTGTCGGGCCGGCCGAGCTGGTCCCAGTTCTCGGCCGCCACGGCGAGGTGCCGCATGATCCGCAGTCCGTCGACGTCGTCGTCGAGCCACGAGCGCAGCCGGGGCCAGGCGACGGTCAGGGACTCGTGGGCGATCTCGAGCACCTCGCCGTCGCTGCTGACCAGCCGCGCCGCGATGAGCCGCTCCACGAGGTCGTGCCGGTGGTCCTGGTCCACCGACCGCCGCGGAACCCGCCGGCGCACCGGAGCGCCCTCCTCGCCCGTGGCGACCAGGCGGGTCATGAGCTGGCGAAGGAGGGTGCGGCCCTCGGGATCCAGGTCATGGAAGAGGGTCTCGGCCGTTCGGGCGACGGCCGCCTGCACCCCGCCGGTCGACCGGTAGCCGGCCACGGTGAGGGTGCGTCCCTCCCGCACGAGCCACGTCTCACGCAGGACGTGCGACAACAGCGGCAGCGCTGCCGGCTCGCCCTCGACCTCGCGCACGAGCAGGTCCACGAGCCCGGGCTCGAGCCGCAGGCCCGCCTGCTCCGCCGGGCCGACCACGGCCCGGCGGAGGTTCTCCGACGTCATGGGCCCGAGGAGCTGCAGCCCCGTCTCGGCGAGGCGGGCGAGTGCGGGGTGCGTGGCGAGCTGACCCATCCGGTCGCCGCGGACGCCGAGCACGAGCCGGCCGCCGTCACCGACGAACCGCGCCAGGTCGTCCGCGAACCCGTCACGGTCCTCGGTCCCGGGGTCGAGGGCCTCCTCGAGCTGGTCGACGACGACGACGGTCGAGGGACTGGCACCGAGCGCGGCCCAGGCCGTGCGGGGCTGCCGCCCCGGGGTCATCACCAGGACCCGGGACCCGTCACGAGCCAGCGCCGCGGCGACCCCCGCACGCAGGAGGGACGACTTCCCCGACCCGGACGGGCCGACGACGACGAGTGCGTGGGTGCGGTCGATGGTGCGCAGCGCCACCGCGACCTCTGCCTCTCGCCCGTGGAAGGAGGCCGCGTCGCCGACGTCGAAGTAGAGCAGGCCGGGGTACGGGCACTCGGCCTGCGCCGCCTCGACGGGCGGCGCGGCGAGCGCCGGGTCGTGGGAGAGGACCGCTCGCTGGAGGTCGACGAGCTCGTCCCCGGGGTCGAGCCCCAGCTCGTCCCCGAGGTGGCGGCGCGCTCCCCGCAGCGTGTCCAGGGCGTCCGCCTGCCGCCCGCAGCGGTACTCGGCGAGGGCCAGCAGCACCCACCGGTGCTCCCGGTTGGGCTCCTCGGCGACGAGGCGTTGGAGGTCCGCCAGCACCTCGGGGTGGCCCCCGACGGCGAGCACCGCCTCGGCGCGCACCTCCTCGGCGTCGCGGCGGAGCTCGCAGAGCCGTTCGCGCGACGGGGTCGCCTCCTCCCAGTGCTCGAGCTCCGGGAAGGGGTCGCCGCGCCAGAGCGAGAGGGCGCGCTCGACGGCATACCGAGCCCGGTCCGGCTGCCCGGCCGCGAGGAGGCCACGCGCCCTGGCCACGAGGTCCTCGAAGACGGTGACGTCGACGTCGCCGTGGTGCAGCGTCAGCCGGTAGCCGCCCGGCGGCACCGTCTCGATGGCCTCCGGCCCGAGGACCCGCCGGAGACGGAGCATGCAGCCCTGCACGACCTTGGCCGCGGACGGCGGCGGCGTCTCGCCCCACAACGCCTCGGCAAGGCTGTCCGTCCGCAGCGGGACCCCGAGCCGGAGCACCAGCACGCCGAGGACGACGCGGTCGCGCGGACCCAGCGCGAGCGCGTCGCCGTCGACGACGACCGGTCCGAGGACCCCGACCCGCACGTCGCCAGCGTGGCGGCGGGGCCGGTCGGTGTCAACGGCGACGGCGCCCGACCGGTCCCGGGGGGGCGACACGCGGCCCTCAGGACAGGAGCTCGAGGGCCATCGCGCACTCGTCGAAGCCCCCGAGGGTGCTGACGCCGACCGGCTCCGACTGCGTGAACGACACCTCCTCGTCGTCGGACCAGTCGTCCGGGGTGCCGTTCTGGTCGAGCACGGACACGAAGGTCGTGCGGAGGGAGTCGATGCCCACCACGCCGCCGCGCTCCGCCCTGACGACCGTGGTCCCGCGCATCGCGCCGGTGATGGTGAGGGTCCCGTCGCCGTTGTCGACGATCCGTGCGTCCGCCTCGCGCGCCGTCGACGTCACGGTGAACGTCGCCCCGCTGTCCGTGTTGGTGTAGACCCCCCGGTTGACGTAGGTCAGCGAGAAGTGCCCGAAGCGGTCGCGTCCCTTGGGGATGATCTGCATCCGGGCGTTGAAGTCCTGCTCGTGCAGGAGGGGGAACGGCACCTCGAGGCACCGGCCCTCGTCCTGCTCGACGTGGCTGGCGCTGCCGCGGAAGTGGGAGTTCTCGATGGGCTGCGCCGCGGCGGATGCCGTGCCTGCGGCCAGCAGGCCGACGCTCGCCGTGAGGGCGGCGAGGTGGCGCCCGGCGCCGCCCCGCCGGGTCCCGGTCCGAGCGGAACGAATAGTGGTGCTGACCATGGTGACCTCCTCGTCGGGGGGACGGACCGTCCCCCGGTGCCACCACCGTCCTGATCCGGGTATCAGCCGGGTATCAGTCCGTCGCGTGGAGGCGACGGGCCGCCTCGGCGATCGAGCCCGACAGCGAGGGGTAGACGGTGAAGGTCGAGGCGACCTGGTCGACGTTGAGTCGGTGCTGCACCGCCAGGGTCACGGGGAAGATCAGCTCGGACGCGCGCGGCGCCACGACGACACCGCCGACGACGGCCCCGGACCCCTTCTGCGCGAAGAGCTTCACGAAGCCGTCGGTGATGCCGAGCATCTTGGCCCGCGCGTTGCGCGCCAGCGGGAGCATGAGCACCTCGGCGTCGACGACCTGCTCGTCGACGTCCTTCTGCGACACCCCGACCGTGGCGATCTCGGGGTCGGTGAAGATGTTCGCGGAGACGACACGCAGGTTGAGGGGCGCGACGGCATCCCCCAGGGCGTGCGACATCGCGATGCGACCCTGCATGGCGGCGACCGACGCGAGGGGCAGCACGCCCGTGCAGTCGCCCGCCGCGTACACCCCGCGCACGGAGGTGCGCGAGACGCGGTCGACGGCGACGTGACCCGACGGGGTCAGCTCGACGCCGACCTCCTCGAGGCCGATGCCGCGGGTCTGCGGCACCGAGCCGACCGCCAGCAGCGCGTGGGAGCCGGTGACCACGCGACCGTCCTCGAGGCGCACGAGGACGCCGTCGGCGGTGCGCTCGACCGCCGCCATCCGCGAGCGCCCGAGCACCTCCATGCCGCGCTTGGTGAAGACGTCCTCGATGACCTGGGCGGCGTCGGGGTCCTCGCCGGGCAGCACCCGGTCACGGGAGGAGACGAGCACGACGTCCGACCCCAGCCCGAGGTAGGCCTGGGCGAGCTCGGCGCCGGTGACGCCCGACCCGACGACGACGAGCCGCTCGGGCAGGGCGTCGAGGTCGTAGATCTGCTGCCAGGTGAGGATCCGCTCGCCGTCGGGGCGGGCGGTGTCCATGACCCGGGGGGTGGCGCCGGTGGCGACGAGCACGACGTCGGCCCCGACCTCCTCGGCCCCCTGGGCCGTCTCGACCCGCACCGACGTCGGCGAGGTGAGCACGGCGCGGCCGGCCACGACGCGCACCCCGACCTCGGCCAGCCGGGTGGAGATGTCGGCGCTCTGGGCCGCCGCGAGGTCCAGGACGCGGCGGTTGACCTCGGCGAGGTCGGCGACGGCATCCGCGACCTCGTCGCCCGCGGAGTCCTCGAGGTGCACCCCGAGGTGGGCGGCGGTCTCGAACTCGCTCATGTAGTCGGCCGTCGAGATCAGGGTCTTGCTCGGCACGCAGTCGGTGAGCACCGCGGCGCCCCCGAGCCCGTCACGCTCGACGACGGTGACCTCGGCCCCGAGGTGGGCTGCGACGAGGGCGGCCTCGTACCCACCGGGGCCTCCCCCGAGGATGACGACCCTGCTCGACCGTGCGCTCACGGCACCCATCCAACCACTGCGGCCCGCTCACCCCGCCGTCCGCCCGCCCCGCGTCGGCCCGCCCCGGCGTCGGCCCGCCCCGACGACGCGGTCCACGCGTCCGGTCACGTTTTGGTCGCGCGGTGTGATGCACGGAATGGTCCTGTTCCATCCCCACAGCGGTGTCCCTACAGTGCGAAGTGGGCGCCCCTGTCGGAGTGCCCCGGCCCGTGCCGCCCCAGAACCGGAGGTCGATGATGACTCTTCCCCTCACCCGGCGCGCAGGCGCCCTGGCCCTCGTGGGCCTGGCCGCCGCCCTGGTGACCGCCTGCTCCCCGCCCACCGACGACCCCTCCCCCGCGGCATCCGGATCCGCCGGCGCCGTCGACGCCGCCACCGCCACCTC
>DATITJ010000010.1:0-6726 GCA_035467935.1 Ornithinibacter sp. | reverse complement strand
TGCGTGCTGCGGTCGGTCCCAGCAGGGTCCGGCCCCGGGTCGTGCGCACCTGGTGGGCGTTGTAGGCGGCCTCGACGACGGCGTCCAGCGGGGCGGCCGGGGTGAGCCGCACGCGGCCGGTGACCGACAGGGTCACCAGCGCCGGGCCCGCCGCCGCCACGCACGACAGCACGACCCGCTCGAGCTCGTCGGCGGTCAGCATGTCGAGCAGGGCCGACGCCGTGACGAGTGCTGCCCCCGCCAGGTCCTCGGGGCGCAGCCGGGTGAGGTCCCCCTGCCGGGTCTCGACGGTGACGGCGGCACCGTCCGCCGCCGCCCGGGGCGGGTCGTTCGTGGCCACCCGCAGCAGGTCGGGGTCGCGGTCGTGGAGCACCCAGTGCTGCGGGCCCTCCAGCCGTGGCGCGAGCCACCGTCCCATGGAGCCGCTGCCGGAGCCGAGGTCGTGCACCACCGTCGGGACGTCGCCGCCGGAGCCGACCGCGATCGCGCGCACGAGGTCGCGGGACCGGGCCGCCGCGTCCGCGGGCTCGCGCGACCGCAGCCACCGCGTGCTGACCCGCACCTCGCCCACCGCGGTCACGCCGCCACCTCCGAGAGCACGCGCGAGAGGCGGTCGGTGGTCAGCGACCAGTCGGCCAGGGTCGCGCGGCGCTCTCGTGCGCCCAGGCGCAGGTCGTGGCGGAACCCGGCATCCGTGAGCCACCGGCGCAGGGCGACCGCGAGGGGTGCGGGGTCGCCCGGTGGCACCAGGACGCCGGGCCGTGGCCCTCGCGCCGGCCCCCCGAGCGCCTCCGGGAGCCCACCCACGTCGCTGCCGATGACGGGGACCCCCCGGGCGAGCGCCTCGGTGACGACCATGCCGTAGGTCTCGGTGCGCGACGGGGCGAGCACCACGTCGGCCGCCGCGTACACGGCCGCAAGAGCCTCACCGACCCGTGGGCCGGTGAGGGTGAGGCGGTCGGCGAGCCCGGAGGTGCCCACCCGGGCGCGTACCCGGGTGGCGAAGGCCGGGTCGACGGCGACCGACCCCACGAAACGGCAGGTCCACTCGAGGTGGGCGACCCCGGCGAGGGCCTCGACGAGCACGTCGTGACCCTTGGTGGGGGACACCGCACCCACGCACAGCAGGTGCAGGCCCGGCTCGCACCCCGGCACCACGGGGGCCGGCTCGACACCGGGCGGCACCACGCGCACCCGACCGGGCGCGAGGCAGTAGGTGGACAGCAGCCACTCGCGGGTCCACCGGCTCGTCACGACCACGGCCACCGCCGCGTGGAGCGCCGCTCGCTCCCGCGCTCGGTCGTCGGCGCCGTCCCCGGCGCTCTCCCCGGGGCCCGATTCGTGGCCGAGCGGCAGGTGCAGGAGCACCACGAGCCGGAGCCGCCGCCGCTCGGGCACCAGCACCTCGGGCACGGCGGAGGCCACGAGGCCGTCGAGGAGCACCACGGCACCGTCGGGGATGCCGGCCAGCACGGCTGCCAGCTCGACCCGAGACCTGTGGTCGGCCCGCGGCCACCGGCCCGCCACCTCCCGCTGCGACACCGCCCAGCCCTGGCCCGGGAGACCCGCGCACACCTCCCGGTCGTAGGTGTTGCCGCCGCTCGGTCGTGACGCGTCGGCCACCCCCGCCGGCACCACGACGTGCACGGTGCTCACGGCGCGCGCTCGAACGACGCCCACGCGACGTGGGACTCGTGGAGGGTGACGCGGATGGCGGTGAGGCGGCCCGCGCCCGCGCCGAGCTCTCCGGCGGCCGCCCGCACGGCCAGCCGGTCGGCGACGACCTCGGCGAGCCGCTCGGTCGTCGTGTTCACCTGCGCGAGAGCCGGGTCGTCGTCGAGGTTGCGGTAGCCCAGCTCGCCGACGACGGCTGCCAGCGCGTCGGCGGCCCGGCCGATGTCGACGACGAGCCCGTCGGCGTCGAGGGTCGGTGCGCGGAAGGTGGCGTCGACGACGTAGGTCGCACCGTGCAGGCGCTGCGCAGGCCCGAAGACCTCTCCCCGCAGGCTGTGGGCGATCATCATGTGGTCGCGGACGGTCACGCCGAACATGTCCCTACCCTTCGCCGTAGGTGATGGTGTGGCACAGCGCCGGCAGGGTCCCGTCGGCCAGCCCTCGCAGCACGTGCGGGAGGTCCTCGAACGGCGAGCTGCCGCTGACCACGGCGTCGAACGCCGGGTCCCGCAGCAGCTCCAGGGCAAGCCGCAGGCGGTCGGTCGTCGACCGGCGCCCCCGGCGGGCCGCGGACACCGTGCCGACCTGGCTCGCCCGGATCGCGAGGCGACCCGAGTGGAACGCCCCGCCGAGTCGCAGGCTCACCTCGGTGTCGCCGTACCAGCTGAGGTCCAGCACGGTGCCCTCGGCGGCGAGCAGGTCGAGCGACAGCTGCAACCCGGGTGACGACGCGCTGGCATGGACGACGAGGTCCTGCTCGCCGCCGGCGGCCGCGGGCAGGGCGAAGCCCGCACCGATGGCGGTGACCACCTCCGCCCGCCCCGGGTCGACGTCGACGACGGTGACCCTCGTGCCGGGCACCCCGACGAGCAGGCGGGCCACGCACAGGCCGACCATCCCGCCCCCCACGACGGTGACCCGGTCACCGACGAGCGGCGCGGCATCCCACAGGGCGTTGACGGCGGTCTCCACCGTGCCGGCGAGCACCGCCCGCCCGGGGGGCACGTCAGGGGGCACGGGCACGACCGCGTCGAGGGGGACGACGTATGCCGTCTGGTGCGGGTGCAGGCAGAAGACCGTGCGTCCGAGCAGGCCGGGAGGCCCGTGCTCGACCACGCCGACGTTGAGGTAGCCGTACTTCACCGGCCCCGGGAAGTCGCCCTCCTGGAACGGTGCCCGCATCGCTGCGTACTGGTCGGGGGGCACCTCCCCGCGGAAGACGAGGGTCTCCGTCCCGCGGCTCACGGCCGAGCGCAGGGTCCGCACGAGGACCTCGCCCGGCCCGGGATCGCGCACCACGGCGTCGCGGATCTCGCCGGTGCCCGGCGACCGCAGCCAGAACGCCCGGGCCTGCGCCGTCATCGCCCCTCCTCGA
Source organism: Ornithinibacter sp. (assembly GCA_035467935.1). Lineage (GTDB taxonomy): Bacteria > Actinomycetota > Actinomycetes > Actinomycetales > Dermatophilaceae > Fodinibacter. The sequence continues at coordinate 3,677 of DATITJ010000010.1, read as the reverse complement.
GTGTCTCGGCCGAGCCGGGTCGCCGCCGCGGAGGTGGCGGGCGTACCCGACGCATGCAAGGACACACGGGCGGTGGGCGCGTGCGGTTCAGGTGCGCGGGTCGGGGGCGGTGAACCTCGAAGCCGCGGGGCCCGTGATGGAAGGAACGGACGACGCGCGACGCCGGATGCGCCGCGTCGGCATTCGTCCCTGACGAAGGAGGACACCATGTGGGTCAGGATCGTGACGGCCGCGGCCGCCCTCGTCTCGGCGGCCGTCCACCTCATCCTGTGGCTCGACGGCTACCGGGACATCGACGTCATCGGCCCGGCCTTCCTGCTCAACGCCGCCGCCGGGACGGTGATCGCGGGGCTCCTCCTGGTGTGGCACCACTGGATCCCACCGTTCCTCGTCACCGGGTTCGGTGTGAGCACCCTCGGGGCGTTCGTGCTGTCCGCGACCGTGGGCCTGTTCGGGGTGAACGAGCAGTGGACCGGCGGGTGGGTGCTCACCGCGGCCGTCTCGGAGGTCGTGTGCATCGTCGGTGGCCTGGTCCTCCTGCGCGAGGAGTGGCTGGCCCGCTCGCGCGCCACCAGCAGCCTGGCTCACGTCTCCTGACCGACGTCCCCGGCCGGCGACCCCCGCCAGGGCGGTCCAGCCCCGCCGGAGGGGTCCGGCTCAGACGGACAGCCGCAGCACCACCACGCCGTCGGCCGTGCGCATCTCCACGGTGCGGATGTCGCTGCGGCTCGTGGCCGTCGCGCCCGACACGCGCATCGTCTTGCCGGGCAGCCCCCGCCACGTCGCGACCTGCTCGGTGCGCCCGTCGGCCGTCCGCACGACGAGGGCGTACTCCCCCGACGGTGAGGCCTCGTACTGCTCGTCGCCCCCGTCCGCGGCGTACGAGCACGTGACGTCGAGCCGGGTGCCCCAGGCCACCCCGGCGACCAGGACCTCGGCGTGGACCGGCGTCGGGCCGACCTCCACCATGGGGGTTCCGGGTGCCCGGCTCGCCACGGCGGTGGGCGACGGCCCGGCGCTCGGCTCCCCACCCACACCAAGGCCCCCGGCGACGGCTATCGCCCCCACGGCCACCGCGGCCACGGTGGCCGCGACCGCGGCGACGGCCACGGAGCGACGGCGCTGGGCCCCGCGCACCTCGCGCATGAGTGACGGCAGCAGGGAGGTCGGCAGGGCGGGGTCGGTCGACGCCTCCAGGTCGGCGACGTCGACCTGGGCGAGGAGGCCCGGGATGCCGGCGAGCTCGCGCACGGACCGGCTGCAGTCGGCGCACCGGGTCAGGTGCCGCTCGAAGTCGAGGCGCTCCGTGGGGGACAGTGCCCCCAGGACGTAGGAGCCGTCGAGGTGGGCGAGCTCGCAGGTCATGCTCCCACCCCCATCTCCTGCAGAGCAAGGCGCAGCGCCCGCAGGGCGTAGTGGGTCCGCGACTTCACCGTACCTTCCGGGATGCCGAGCCGGTGGGCCGCCTGTGCGACCGACGCCCCGCGGTAGTAGCACTCGAGCAGCACGGCCCGGTGGTCCGGCGACAGGGTGAGCACCGCGTCGGCGACCACCCAGGACATCAGGAGCTGGTCGGTCTGGTCGCCCGGCTCGCGGGTCTCGGGCACGTCGGCGACCGACAGCTCGCTGCGGACCCGTCTCGTGCGCCACTCGTCGATGACGATGTTGCGTGCCACGGTGAACAGCCAGGACCGCACCGATCCGCGCGACTCGTCCAGCCGGTCCTGGTTGCGCCAGGCGCGCAGCAGGGTCTCCTGCACGACGTCCTCGGCGCGGGCGCGGTCGTGGCCGGTGAGCCGCAGGCAGTAGACCCGCAGCGCCGCCGCGTGCTCGTCGTGGAGCTGCTGCATGAGTGCCGCCGCGCTCTCCGGCATCCGACCTCCTAACCACCACCTATACGCGACCGGTGCCGCCATGGTTCACCCGTGGGGTGCCCCGGCACCAGTGCCACGGCGGAGCAGACCACGCCTGCCGGGTGCCAGTCCCGGTGCCCGCACGAGCCGAAGGTTAGACAGAGTGTGGACACGAAGGGCCGGCGCGTGTGCCGCGCGCCGGCCCGTTCTAGCCTGACAGGGTGTCCAGCTCGCCCGGCCTCGCCCCACGCCCCCACGACGAGGGGGGCGCGGTGACCTCGTGCGGGGTCGGCCGAGCCCTCGAGGCCGTGCGCGGGGCCCCCGGCATCGTGCCCGGACTGCGCCTGCTCGACGGCCTCGCCGCGGCCGCGGCCGACGACGACGGGTCCGCCCTCACCGCTCTCGGTCGCGCCGTGGCGGAGCCCGCCGACCAGCTCACCGCCATCGCCGCCGTGCACGCCCTCGGCATGCTCCCGGCATCCGCCGGCCACCCGGCCCTGGTCGAGCTGCTGCGCTCCGGCCCCGAGCACCTGCGCGAGCACGCGGCGTGGGCCCTCGGGTCGTGGTCGGTGACGCCGGACGCGGTCGACCCGCTCGTCGCGATGGTCGCCGTCGGCGGCTTCGGCGCCATGGTGGCCCAGCGCACCCTCGAACGGTGGGGCCGGGCCGAGCAGGATGTCGTGGGTGTGGCCCTCGCCGCTGCGCTCGCGGTCGACGACCCACCCCCGATGCGGGCCCGCCTCGTGGAGACCCTGGGCCTGGTCCCCGGCCGGCCTACGACGCAGCTGCTGCTCGGCCACGCGGTGGACGACCGCGAGGACGCCTCGGTGCGCGCCGCGGCCGTCGCCGGGCTGGGTGACCGCCGGGGCGACGGCGACCCGGAGGTGGCCGGGGTCCTCGCCGACCTCGCCACCGGCGAGGACCCCCTGTCCGACGTCGCGCGCACCGCGCTCCACGACCTCCGGGCCCGGTGCGCCTCCGCCGGGGGTCGGCCGGCGCACCCGCGCTCGGTCGAGAGCCCGCCACACGCTGATGAGCGGCCGGATCCGTGGGTGAGGCGCGAGACCTCGTCGGCGGCATCCGGGGGCCTGACCGTCGTGCAGCTCTTCCTCCACGCCGACATCGATGCCGACCTCTCGCACGCCGGGCGCGGCGACAACGGCGGCATCGCGACCCTGCTCGTGCAGCTCGGGGACGCACTCCTCGCCCAGGACGGCGTCTCGCGGGTGGTCACCGTCTCGCGGGGCGGCCCCGGCGACGGGTCGACAGGGCTGGAGCACCTCCGCGACCCCGGCCACCACTACGCCTGCGTGCCGCTGTGGGGCACGCCGCCGCACCAGGCGCAGGCCTGGCCGCTGCGGGTCGCCGCCCGGCGCGGCATCCGCCGCATCCTGCGCGCGGCCGGACCGGTCGACGTGCTGCACCTGCGGATGGCCGACGTCGGGTCGATGGCCGCGGCCGAGGCGGCCCGCGAGCTCGGGGTGCCCGTGGTCTTCACCCTCGCTCCCGACCCCCACGCGCTGCTCGCGGCTCGCGAGGCCGCGGGCACGCTGACCCGTGCCGGGTTCGGCACGGCCGACCTCGCCGAGCACCTGGTGCTGCGCGACCAGCTGGTGCGCGGCTTCGCCGACGCGGCCGCCCACCTCGTGCTCTTCCCGCGGCCGGAGATCGACCGCGACCTGCGCGACCTGCTCGGCGTCGACCTCACCCACCCCGCGGTGCGCGCCTCGGTGGTCGCCGAGGGCGTCGACCTCGGGGCGATCGACCGCGCCCGCGCGGCGGTGGCCGGGGCCGGCCGACCCGACGCGGTGTCGCCCCCGCACC
>DATITJ010000009.1:0-3527 GCA_035467935.1 Ornithinibacter sp. | reverse complement strand
CCGGTCGAGCTGCCACGGCCACACGAACGACGTGAGGTAGTCGGCGCCCTCGGGTGTGGTCGCGTCGACCGGTGCCACGTCGCACCCACGACGCTGCACGACCTCGAAGGCTTCCGGTACGAGACCCGCTGCGCCACAACCTTCCACGACGAAGGGGGACTCCTCGGGGCCGTGCGCCCAGCCGTCGCCGGTGAGTCGGTAGCCGTCGAGCAGGAGGCCCAGGCCGGCGGAGGCTCCCGGCTCCAGCAGCCTCACCCGGCGCAGCCCGGTGCGGCGCACCGCCTCCGACAGCCCGACGAGCAGGGCGACGGTGCGGGCGGGCTCGTTGGTCTGCGGCGTCTGCGTGAGCGACGCGTGCAGCTCCGCGACGTGAACCCCCATCACCGGCCGCACGAAGGCCCAGGCATCCTCGGGGTCGAGGTCGCCGCCGAGGCAGGGGTAGAAACCCTCGAGCTGGGGGGCGTCGCCGCGCAGGACGATGCGGAACAGGCCGGCGAGCAAACGCAGCTGCGGCACCTGCCGCGCCGGGGCGTCCTCCCAGCCCTCGAAGAGCTCACGGGTGATGCCACCGATGTCCCAGTCGTCGGCCATCCCACCGAGGAGCGCGGCATACAGGTGGTCCTCCTCCGGGCCGAAGTGCGCGCGCAGGCGGTCGCTGAGCAGGTCGGCCACGGGGACTACCTCCGGCTGGGGGTCGGTCGGGGGCTGGGCGTGCCGCCCGTGCCGGGCGTGGTGACGTCGGGCTCCGGGCTGCTGCTCGAGACCGGGCTGAGCGCGACGGACAGGGCGCCGCCCGCGGAACCGACGAGGGACACCGCCCCGGCGAGCACGACGGGGCCGTGCCGGCGCGGAGCGCTGTGCCTGCCCATCACGCCAGTCTTTCACAGGACCGGTTCGCCTCCGGGTCGTGGCAGCATGGGCTGAGTGAGCGAGCAGCAGAAGCAGTCAGACAACCGTGGCCGGGCCACGACCGAGGAGTTCCGTGCCTTCGTCCGCGAGGGCTGGGCCCCCCGGGCCACGCAGGTGACCGGTGCCGCGCCGGCCGCGGCGCACGCCGCGGCCCGCCGCGCGGTCCTCAGCGCGGCCTACCCGAGGCAGCGGCTCATCGTCCCCGCCGGCGGCCTGAAGGTGCGCAGCAACGACACCGACTACGTCTTCCGCCCGCACACGGCATTCGCCTGGCTCACCGGCCTCGGGGCCGACCGCGAGCCGGATGCCGTTCTCGTCATGGAGCCGGTCACCGGGGACGACGGCGCGGCCGGTCACGAGGCCATGCTCTTCGTCCGGCCGCTCGCCGACCGTGACAGCGACGAGTTCTTCGCGGACGCGCGCTACGGCGAGTTCTGGGTCGGGGCCCGGCCGACGACCGCCGACGTCGAGCTCGAGCTCGGCCTCACGGCCCGCCACATCGACGAGTTCGACGCGGCCGCCGCGAAGGACGCGGGCGAGGTCACCGTGCGCCTCGTGCGCGACGCCGACACCGAGCTGACCGCCCGGCTCGACACCGCACGGATCGAGAACGGCGCCGCGCAGGAGGGTCTCCAGGAGAGCGACGACGCCCTCGCCCACGACATCTCGCACCTGCGCATGCGCAAGGACGCCTACGAGGTCGAGCAGATGCAGGCCGCCGTGGACGCGACGCACCACGGGTTCGACGCGATGGTCGCCGAGCTGCCCCGGGCCGTCGAGGAGGGCCGGGGCGAGCGCTGGCTCGAGGGCGTCTTCGCCCTGCACGCCCGGCACCGCGGCAACGGCGTCGGCTACGACTCGATCTGTGCCGCCGGCGACCACGCCAACACGCTGCACTGGATCAAGAACACCGGCGAGGTCCGCGAGGGCGAGCTCGTGCTCATCGACGCCGGTGTCGAGGTCGACTCCCTCGACACCGCCGACATCACGCGCACCCTCCCCGTCTCGGGCACCTTCACCGACGCCCAGCGCGAGATCTACGACGCGGTCTACGCGGCGCAGGAGGCCGGCATCGCCGCGGTGCGGCCGGGCAACACGTTCTCGGACGTCCACGCCGCGGCGATCCGCGTCATCGCCGAGCACCTCCACGCCTGGGGGCTCCTGCCCGAGGGCGTCTCGGTCGAGGACACCCTCGACAAGGAGCACGGGCAGTACCACCGCCGCTGGATGGTGCACGGCACCTCGCACCACCTCGGCCTCGACGTGCACGACTGCGCCCTCGCGACCCGGGAGGAGTACATGGATGCCGTGCTCGAGCCCGGCATGGTCCTCACCGTGGAGCCCGGGCTCTACTTCAAGGCCGACGACCTGCTCGCGCCCGAGCGGTTCCGCGGCACCGGGGTGCGGATCGAGGACGACGTCGTCGTCACCGAGGACGGCTGCGAGAACCTCTCGGCAGCCATGCCCCGGCGCTCCGACGAGGTCGAGGCCTGGGTCGCGCGCCTCCGGTCCTCCCGCTGACCCGGCGCCCCCCGTCTGGGCGGGGTCAGCCGCGCCGGATGACGTCGAACAGGGCGGCGTGCTCGACCCCGGCGGCCTGACCGCCGCCACCGAGGATCGTCTGGAGCAGCTCGCGCGGCACGGGGAAGTCCGACGGCAGCGCGGCGTTGTAGGCCGCGTGCGCCTCGAGCGAGTGCACCGACGCCTCGAAGTGCTCACCCGAGACGTCGACCCAGTGCGTCGCCGTCGGGCTGGCCGCGACGGCGATGGCCCTGACCCCACCCCACGGCTCGAGGCCCTCGTCGGCGAGCTCGGGGTGCAGCCAGCGGTTGCCGGCATCCGCCACGGCATCCAGCGTCGCGAGCCCGACCGCGCGGTGGTCGGCCTGGTTGACCATCCCGCCGGCGAACCGCTCGGCCCAGGTCCCCGCGACGACGAGCTCGGGCCGGGCCCGGCGGATCGCCCGCGTGATGTCGCGGCGCAGTGCCACGCCGTACTCGATGGCGCCGTCGCGGTGGTCACCGAAGTCGACGACGTCGACCCCCACGCGGCGGGCACTCTCGCGCTCCTCCTCCTCGCGGACCCGGCCCGCCTCGTCGGGGTGCATCGTGTCGATGCCGGCCTCGCCGCGGGTGAGCAGGAAGTAGCTCACCGTCGCCCCCTGCCCCACCCACCGGTGCACGGCGGCGGCGGTGCCGTACTCGATGTCATCCGGGTGCGCCACGACGCACAGGACGGACGTGAAGTGGTCCTCGAAGGGCTCCAGGGAGGGCGGGGGGTGGTCCATCGGCCGACCATAGCGGCGCCCCGGGCAGGGGGGAAGCCCGCCCGGGCGACCCTCGAGGAGCGGAGGCCACCGACGTCGCAGGGGTGGCCGTCAGCCCTGCGGAGGAGTAGACAGGGGACACCGGGGTGCGGGGCGTCATGCACGTGTCGCGGGTGGCACGACCCGACGAGGAGTGGTGATGACTGAGCCTGTACGACGTCGCCGGATTGGTCTGGCACTGGCAGCGGTCACGGCCGTCGCCCTCCCGGCATCCGGGTGTCTCCAGAACCCGGACTCCACCGGCGGCGCGGGGGGAGGTGGACTCGGCGGCTTCGTCGACGGCGGCTCGGCC
>DATITJ010000008.1:0-15625 GCA_035467935.1 Ornithinibacter sp. | reverse complement strand
GCTCCGGCAACGACCCCGAGCTCGTCGACCTCGCGGTGCGCAACGCGTCCGCCATCGCCGCCGGTCAGTCGTTCGTGATCGTGTTGAGGGACGGGTTCCCGCTCAACGTCCTCAACCCCGTCAGGGCCGTGCCCGAGGTCTGCGCCATCTTCTGTGCCTCGGCGAACCCCGTCGATGTCCTCGTCGCGGTGACCCCGCACGGTCGCGGCATCGTCGGGGTCGTCGACGGCGAGCCGCCGCTCGGTGTCGAGACCGAGGCCGACGTGGCCGATCGGCGCGAGCTGCTGCGCGCCATCGGCTACAAGCTCTGACGAGGGGCCCGAGGGCGCGGCCACCGGGCCTCGCCTCGTCGGCGACGACCTCGCCTACTCCGCCCAGAAGCCGCGTCCGCCGAACAGGTCGCGGTAGGACCCGCCGAACGCGGCCTGCGGGGAACGCGACCCGAGATAGGACCCGACGACGGCGGCGCCGAGGTCACCGAGCTCGGGCGCGACGACGCGGCCTCCGGCCCGCCGGGCCATCGAGTCGACGAAGCGCGCGAGCCCGGCATCCTCACCGAGCCGGAAGAAGGTCGTCTGGGCGCCGAGCCGGGCCGCGGCGTCCAGCTCGCGCACGGTCAGGGCGATCGTGCGCGGGTGCGGCGGGTAGTCGAAGAACACCTCGCCGCCGGGCTCGAGGTGGGAGGTCGGCTCGCCGTCGGTGACGACGAGCAGCACGGGCTGCTCGTGCGGGTGCCGGCGGAAGTGCCGGTTGGCGAGGAGCAGTGCGTGGTGGAGGTTGGTCCCCTTCGCCCACATCGCGTCGAGCGCGGTGAGCTGCTCGATCTCCATGACCTCGGCGTGCCTGCCGAAGGCGATGAGCTCGAGGTGGTCCCCCCGGAAGCGGGTCGAGACGAGCTGGTGCAGGGCGAGCGCGGTGCGCTTCATCGGCACCCACCGGCCGTCCATCGCCATCGAGAACGACGTGTCGACGAGCAGCGCCACCGTGGCCCGGGTGCGCGCCTCGGTCTCGGTCACCTCGACGTCGCGGATGTCGAGGCGGATGCCGTCGCGCCCGCCGGGCCCTTCGGCCGCGGTCCTCGTCAGGGCGTTGGTCATGGTGCGGGTGACGTCCCACGGCTCGGTGTCACCGAACTCCCACGCGCGGGTGGCGCCGCTCGCCTCCCCCGCGGCGCCGGACGCGCGCACGTCGCGAGCGCCCTGGCGTGACGACAGCCGGCCGGCGACGTCGCGCAGCAGCGCCCGGCCGAGCTCGCGCATCGCCCGGGGCGACAGGCGCAGCGTGCCGTCGGTGGCACGGGTGAGGTAACCGCTGTCGCGCAGTGCCTTCTCGAGCTCGGCGAGCGCGCGGGCGTCGACCGCGGCCTCGTCGCCGACCTGGCGGGCCAGGGCGTCGAGGTCGACGTCGTCCATCCGCGCGCCGGGGTGCGCCTGGGCGAGCTGGTCGGCGAGGGCGTCGAGCTCGGCGATGTCCTGCAGCACGCCGGTGCCGTCGCCGAGACCGAGGCCCTGCTGCCCGCCGAACTGCTCGGAACCGTCCCAGTCCTCGCCCGGGCGCAGCGTGCGCAGCGCGTCGTCGAGGGCGGACAGCTGGTCCATGAGCCCGGGGGAGCCGAACGCCTTCTGCGACAGCTCGGCCAGCTCCGCCCGCTGCTCTGGCGTCATCGACGCGAGCATCCGCTGGGCCGCGGCCGCGCGGGCGGCCAGGGCGTCCACGAGCTCGTCGACGGTCTGCGGCCGCTCGGGGAAGAAGTCGCCGTGCCGGCCCATGAAGTCGCGGAACTGCTCGGTCGTGTCCTCCCCGCGCGCGTGCGCGGCGAGGAGGCCGCCCAGGTCGCGGAGCATCTCCTCGACGCGCTCGCGGTCCTGCGGGGTGGCGTTCTCGAGTGCCTGCTTCATCCCCGCGAAGCGCTGGTCGAGCAGCTCGCGCCCGAGGAGGTCCTTGATCTGCTCGTACCTCTCACGGGCGTCGCTGCTGCGCCACGGGTAGTCGGCCAGCTCGGTGACGGCCGCTGCGGGGGACGCGGGGAGGGTCTCGATGCGCATCTCGGCGAACCGCGCGTCGTCGTCGAGGTCGCGGGCGAGCTGCTTGCGCTCGGCGAGCACCGCCTCGTCGAGGAGTCGGCGCACCTCGTCGAGGGTGCCGCCGAGGGAGTGCTCCCGGAGCAGCTCGCGGCGGCGCTGCGCCACCCGCCGGGCCAGCTCGTCGAGGCCGACGCTGGATGCCGTGCCCTGCCGCAGCAGCTCGCGCATCGCCCGCTCGGGGGACACGCCGGCCATGACGTCCTCACCGATGGCGTCCAGCGCGTCGCGCAGGTCGACCGGGGGCGCGAGCGGGTCGGGCCCGCCGGCATACCGGGCGTAGCGCGAGGTTCGACCTCGACCGCCCGTCCCGGTCACGTCGTCCTCGCCCACGCCGCTCACCCGTAGACCGTCTCGCCGTCGGCGCTGTCCTTGGAGATGCGGCGGGCGAGGTAGAGACCCTCGAGCGCCAGCTCGATCGCGCTGGCCCGCTCACCGTCCGTGGAGGCGCCGAGCCGGTCGCACACCTCGTCGTAGACGGTGGACTCGCCGAGCACGGGCAGGCCGGCCAGGAAGTCGTGGGCGCCGACCCGCTCACCGGTCGTGACGAGGGCGCCGTCCTCGATGGCGTCGACGACCAGGTGCAGGTCGATGCCCCCGAGGTGGCTGCGGCACGTCTCGGCCGTGGAGCTGCGCAGGAGGTGGGCGAGCACCTCGCGCTCGCGGCCCTCCTCGCCCGACTCGAACTCGACCTTGCCGCGCAGCACGTCGAGCGCGGCGTCGAGGTCGACCACCCGTGCGGCGGGGTCGTCCTCGCCCACCACGGTGGCGCGGTGCAGTGCTGCCGCGGCGACGGTCTCGGCGGCCGCGATGGCGAACCGCGCCGAGACGCCCGAGCGCTGGTCGACGGCGGGCGAGGTCCGCAGGGCGCGGGTGAAGCGCGCCACGACCTCGAGCAGGGCGTCGGGCACGGTCGCGACGAGGTGGGCCTCCTGCCGGATGACGGCCACCTCGTCGGTGAGCTCGCGGGGGTAGTGCGTGCGGATCTCCGCGCCGAAGCGGTCCTTCAGCGGGGTGATGATCCGGCCCCGGTTGGTGTAGTCCTCGGGGTTGGCGCTCGCGACGACCAACACGTCGAGCGGCAGGCGCAGGACGTACCCGCGGATCTGGATGTCGCGCTCCTCCATGACGTTGAGCATCGCCACCTGGATGCGCTCGGCGAGGTCGGGCAGCTCGTTGATCGCCACGATGCCGCGGTGGCTGCGGGGGATCAGCCCGAAGTGGATCGTCTCGGGGTCGCCGAGCCGGCGGCCCTCGGCGACGCGCATCGGGTCGACGTCGCCGATGAGGTCGGCGACGCTGGTGTCGGGCGTCGCGAGCTTCTCGGCGTAGCGCTCGTCGCGGTGGCGCCACTCGACGGGCAGGTCGTCGCCCAGCGCGGCGGCGCGGCGGCGCGACTCGACGGTGATCGGCTCGAACGGGTGCTCACCGAGCTCGGAGCCGGCGAGCACCGGCGACCACTCGTCGAGCAGGCCGACGAGGCTGCGCAGCAGGCGGGTCTTGCCCTGTCCGCGCTCGCCGAGGAGCACGACGTCGTGACCGGCCAGCAGCGCCCGCTCGAGCTGGGGGACCACGCTGGACCCGAAGCCGTGCAGCCCCGGCCAGGGGTCGCGGCCGGCCGCGAGGGCGGCCATGAGGTTGGCGCGGATCTCGGCGCGCACGCTGCGGGCCTGGTGCCCGCCGGCGCGGAGCTCGCCGACGGTGGTCGCTGCGGGGCGGTCGCTCATCGCCTCACGCTACGTCACGTCCCGCGCCGGCGGGAGGGTCCGTCGAGGGTCACCCGCGGGAGGACACGGTGGGGCGGGCGGCGGCCTCGGGGGCCGGGCGGCTCGTCACCGGGGTGGGTCCCGGCCCGACGGGGTCAGGCGGTCCGTCGGGTCAGGAACTCGACGCAGTCGGCCATGGTCGTCAGCATCGGGTAGTCCGACTCGTCGATCCGCGCGCCCGAGCCGGTGCTCAACAGCTCCACCAAGCTCAGGAAGTCCATCGAGTCGAGCTCGAAGGCGTCCCGGATCGCCTCGTCGTCGTCGAGGGTGTCGACCTCGGCGTCGGGCACGATCCGCAGGACGGCCGCCGCGACGGCGTCGCGTGCCTGCTGGTCGGTCAGGGTCTGGCTCATAGCTCCTCCGGAGTCTGCAGCAGCTGGTCGATGGTGGCGAGGAGTCGGCCCCCGCTGAAGCCGTCCGTGGCCCGGTGGTCGGCGGCGAGGGTGAGGGAGACGACCGGCCGCACCGCGAGCATGCCGTCGACCGCCCATGGGCGTTCCACCACCCGGCCGAACCCCACGAGCGCGACCTGGGGCGGGTAGATCACCCCGTGCACCGACTCCACCCCCTGGTCCCCGAGGTTGGTGACCGTCAGGGTCGGGTCGGACATCTCGGAGCCCCGGAGCCGGCCCGCCCGGGCGCGGCCGACGAGATCGCGCACGGCGGCCATGAGCTCCTCGACGCCCAGGGCGTCGGCGTCGTGGATGGCGGGCGCGACGAGCCCGCCGCCGCGCAACGAGATCGCGACCCCGAGGTGGACGCCGGTGCCCGGGACGAAGGCGTCGTCCACCCAGAAGCCGTTGAGCTGCGGGTGCTTGCGCAGAGCGAGGGCCGTCGCCTTGAGCAGCAGCGCGGCGGGCACCAGGCGCTCACTCACCGGCAGGTCGCGGTTGCGCTCCTGCATCCAGCCGCGGGCCCGGGCCAGGTCGACGGTCGTGGACAGGTAGTAGTGCGGGATCTCCCGCTTCGAGCGGGCCATCAGCCGGCCGATGGTCTCGCGCATCCGGTCCTGACGGCCGGCCGGGGTGGCGGTCGCGCGTGTGGGGGGCGGCGCCGTCGGCGGCGCGGAGGCCGGGGGAGGCGGCTGCGGGGTGGAGGGTGTCGTGGCTCTGGCGGCGGCGAGGCGGATGTCGCCGGCGTCGATCACCCCCTCGACGTCCAGGCCGGCCAGCTCGACCCCGAGCTCGTGGGCGAGCCGTCGCGCGTACGGCGTCGCCCGCCGGCGAGTGGTCTCCGGCCGATCGCGTGCCGCAGGGGCGGACCGGGCCGGGGGCCCGGCCGGGGGGCCGGGCGGTGGCCCCACCGGGCCGGGGGAAGGTGCGGCCGGCGCGGGGGAGGGTGCGGCCGGGCCGGCGGCGCGCTCCACGTCCTTGCGGGTGATCCGTCCGCGCGCCCCGGTGCCCGTCACGGTCGCGAGGTCGACCCCGAGCTCGGTGGCCAACGTCTTGATGAGGGGCGTGGCCGGACTCGCGTGCTCGGGGTGCTCGGGGTGCTCGGGGTGCTCGGCACGGTCGGGTCGGTCGGGTCGGGCGGCGTCCCCGTGGTCGCCGATCCGGGCCAGCGGGGTGCCGACGGGCACCTTCGCGCCCACGTCGACGAGCAGCTCGGAGACGACCCCCTCGACGAAGGTCTCCACCTCCACCGCGGCCTTGGCGGTGTCGACGACGGCGACGATGTCGCCCTTGTGCACCTCGTCCCCGGGCGTCACCAGCCACTCGAGGATGGTGCCCTCCTCCATGTCGGCACCGAGTGACGGCATCCGGAAGTCAGCCACGGTCGACCCCCAGGGCCTGCCGGGTCGCGGCCACGATCCGCTCCACGGAGGGGAGGGCGGCGTCCTCCATGTGCTTGGCGTACGGCAGCGGCACCTCGGCCGAGCAGACCCGGGCCACCGGGCCGTCGAGGTCGTACATCGCCTGCTCGACGACGCGCGTGACGATCTCGGCCGAGAGGCTGCCGGTGCGCCAGCCCTCGTCGACGACCACGAGGTGGTGGGTCCGGCGCACGGAGTCGACGTAGGTCCTGTCGTCGAGCGGCCGCAGCGTGCGCAGGTCGACGACCTCGGCGGAGATGCCGTCCCGGTCGAGCTGCTCCGCGGCATCCAGGGTCTTGCCGAGGCTCCCTCCGTACGTCACGAGGGTGACGTCGCTGCCGGACCGGCGCACGGCAGCGTGGTCGATGTCGACCGGGCCGGCGTCGACGGGCAGCTCACCCGTGCTGTTGTAGAGCGAGCCGTGCTCGAAGATCAGCACGGGGTCGGGGTCCGCCAGGGCGGGCCCGAGCATCCCGCGGGCGTCCTCGAGGGTGGCTGGGGTGAGGACCCGGATGCCGGGGATGTGTGCGTACCAGCCCTCCAGGCTGTGCGAGTGCTGCGCGGCCAGCTGGCGGCCGCCGCCGGTCGTCATCCGGATGACGAGGGGCACGTTGAACTGGCCGCCCGACATGTGCAGCAGCGACGCGGCGTTGTTCATGATCTGGTCGAGGGCCAGCAGGCTGAAGTTGACGGTCATGATCTCGACGATGGGCCGCAGACCGTTGAGTGCGGCGCCGATCCCCGCGCCGACGAACGCGGACTCCGACAAGGGGGTGTCGCGCACCCGTTCCGGGCCGAACTCCTCCAGCAGCCCCAGGCTGACCCCGAAGCACCCACCGTAGGCGCCGACGTCCTCGCCCATGAGGAAGACGCGGTCGTCCGCACGCATGGCCTCGCGGTGCGCCTCGCGCAACGCGTCGCGGTAGGTCAGCTCGCGGGTGTCCGACGTCTGCGTGGCGGTGGTCATACCCGTACCTCCCTGTCGGCCGGGTCGGAGTGGACGAACCGGGTCAGCTCGTCCAGCGGCTCGAGCGGTCCCTCCTCGGCGACCTCGATGGCGTGGGCGACCGTGGCGGCGACCTCCTGCTCGAGCGCCGCGAGCGCCTCGTCGTCGAGCCGGCCCTCCCCCCGCATCCGGGCCGTCAGTCCGTCGATGGGGTCATGCTGCCTCCAGGCCGCGATCTCGGCCTTGTCGCGGTAGCGGTCGGAGTCGTACATCGAGTGCGCCCGGAACCGGTAGGTCCGCAGCTCGAGGAAGTGCGGTCCGGCACCGCCGCGGATCGCCTCCACGGCCCGGGTCGCCGCGTCGTTGACCGCGAGGACGTCCATGCCGTCGACGGGCCAGGCGGTGGCGCCGTACGATGCCGCCCGCAGGGCCAGCTCGGTGCCGGCGTGCTCCGTGCGGATCGCCGTGCCCATCGCGTAGAGGTTGTTCTCGCAGCAGAAGAGCACCGGCAGGTGCCAGAGGGCGGCGAGGTTCAGCGACTCGTGGAACTCGCCCTCGGCCATCGCGCCCTCGCCGAAGAAGCAGGCCGTGACCCGGTCCAGCCCGCGCATCCGGTCGGCGAGCGCCATGCCCACGGCCAAGGGGATGCCGCCGGCCACGATGGCGTTGCCGCCGACGAAGCGGTGCTGCGCGTCGAAGAGGTGCATCGACCCGCCGCGGCCGCGGCTGCAGCCGGTCTGCCGGCCGAACATCTCGGCCATGATGGCCTCGGGGGGGATGCCGCGCGCCAGCGCGTGGCCGTGCTCCCGGTACGTGCTGAGGACGGCGTCCTCCGGTCCGAGCGTGGCCAGCACCCCGGTCGCGACCGCTTCCTCCCCGACGTAGAGGTGGAGGAAGCCCCGGATGCGCGACGCGCTGTAGAGCTCGGCGCAGGCCTCCTCGAACCTGCGGATCAGCACCATGGTGCGCAGCAGGGCGGCGTGGTCGGCGGTGCTCATGGCTGCGGCTCGAGGGTGGAGGTGTCCCCGCTGGGCAGGCCGAGCTCGCGGCTCTTCAGCAGCCGCCGCATGACCTTGCCGCTCCGGGTGTGCGGGAGGTGGGCGTCGAAGTCGATCTCCTTGGGCGCCAGGCCACCGAGGCGGCGTCGCCCGAAGGCGAGCAGCTCCATCCGCAGCTCCTCGGTCTCCTCGACGTCGGGCCGCAGCGTGACGAACGCCTTGACGAGCTCCCCGGCCACCGGGTCCGGTTTGCCGATCACGCCGACCTCGACCACCGCGGGGTGCTCCATCAGCGCCGTCTCGACCTCGAAGGGCCCGATGAGGTGGCCCGCCGACTTGATGACGTCGTCGGCCCGCCCCACGAACCACAAGTAGCCGTCCTCGTCGACCCTGGCCAGGTCGCCGCTGAGGTACCAGCCGCCGGCGAAAGCCTTCTGGTAGCGCTCATCGGCGTCGAGGTATCCGCGGAACATCGACGGCCACCCCGGCCTCAGCGCCAGCTCGCCGACCTCGCCGGCCGGAAGGGGGGTCGCGCACCCGTCGACGACGGCGGCGCGGCCCTCGTCGCCCCGCGCCAGGACGGCCGCCTCGATGCCGGGCATCGGCCGTCCCATCGAGCCGGGGCGGACGTCCATGAAGGGGTAGTTGCTGACCATGATCGCGCCGGTCTCGGTCTGCCACC
Organism: Ornithinibacter sp.; assembly: GCA_035467935.1. Taxonomy (GTDB): domain Bacteria; phylum Actinomycetota; class Actinomycetes; order Actinomycetales; family Dermatophilaceae; genus Fodinibacter. The sequence continues at coordinate 7,339 of DATITJ010000008.1, read as the reverse complement.
AGTTGTCGTGGATCGCCAGCCCGTAGGCCTCACGGCCCCACACGACGACCTCGGCGTTGAGGGCCTCGCCGACGCTCGCGATGTGCCGCAGGGCGCTCAGGTCGAACTCGTGCGGGAACTGCGCGCCGTTCTTCATGAGCATCCGCAGGGCGGTGGGGGCGGTGTACCAGACGGTGACGTGGTGGTCGGCGAGGACGGTGTACCAGGCGCGGGCGTCGAAGTCGCCCGCGTAGACGACGATGGTCGCGCCGGGGGTGAGGGGGGCGATGATGCCGTAGGACGTGCCGGTGACCCAGCCCGGGTCGGCGGTGCACCAGAACACGTCACCGGGCCGCAGGTCGAGGGCCAGGGCGGCGGTCGCGTGGTGGGCGACGACGGCTTCGTGGACGTGGATGGCTCCTTTCGGGGTGCCGGTGGTGCCGCTCGTGAAGTGCAGCAGCGCCATGTCCTCGGGGTCGGTCGGCGGGATCTCGAAGTCGTCCGAGGCGGTCGCCATCGCCGCGGCCAGGTCGAGCGTTCCCGGCTCGAGGACGGCATCCGGTGTGGAACCGACGAGGAGGACGTGCTCGAGGTGCTCGAGGTCGGCCCGGGACTTGGCGACCTTGCGGCGGTACAGCTCCGGTGTCGTGACGAGGACCTTCGCCCGGCTGAGCCGGAGCCGCTCGTGGATCGGGTCCGGACCGAAGGAGGAGAACAGGGGTGAGAAGACGCTGGTGTTCTTCAGCGTCCCCAGGAGGGCGACGTACTGGTCCTGGGTGCGGCCGAGCAATGACATGACCCCGTCCCCCTTGCCGAGGCCCAGGCCGCCGAGCACGTTCGCGAACCTGTTGCTGGCGGCGCTGAGCTCGGCGTAGCTGACGTCGGTGACGGCGCCCTTGGCGGTGACGCAGTGCAGTGCCGTCCGGTCGCCGCGCCCTTCGCGGACGTGGCGGTCGACCGCCTCGTCCGCGATGTTGAGCCCGCGTCCGCCGGGGAGCCCGGCGAGCCGGGAGCGCGCCTGCGTCCAGGAGAACCCGGCGCGGAGGTCCTCGTAGCTGGCTGCCTGTTCAGGTGACATCGGTCCTCCGCTCTCACCGTGTCGCCGGCTCCGCCGTCCTCGCGGGACGTGCGAGGGCGGAGGACGTCATCGGTGTGGTCAGCGAGAGAGCGACGGCCTTCACAGGATCCGCCGACAGAGTCGACGTCGTGGTGGTCGCCGTCAGCCGGGACCCGTTGTCGCGCAGTCTGTTCGGCGTCGTCATCGGGCAGGCTCCTCTTTCCCGATGCTACGCCGGTTCGCGCAACCCCGTGAAGTGACCTACGTCCCTCCCTCGGGCGCCGGTGTGACCCCCGACCAACGCCACCGACGGCGCCCGGCGCCCGGCCTATGGTGGTGGTGAGCGGCCGAGGGCCGCCGGCTGGAAGGCTCGGTTCGCACGACGACGTCGTGGCGTTGTCGAGGAGGTGGGCATGCCTCGGGTGCGTGATGTGCTCCACCGCTTCCGCCCGTCCGGCGCACCCGGTGCGGCGACCGCGGCGGGGGTGCCGGTCGACCGTGCCGGTGAGCTGGCGGTCGAGCTCGAGCCCGTCTTCGCCCTCCTGGCCGAGACCGAACACGTGTGTGCGGACATCCTCGAGCGCGCCGGCGTGGAGGGGGCCGCGATCCGCGCGCGCGACGCCGACCGGGCCCGCAGCGTCCTCGCGGCGGGCCGGGCACTCGTCGAGTCGGAGCGGGCGGCGGCGGCGGCCCGAAGCCGCGGCACCGGCGTGGGCCGAGAGGGTGCGGTGTCCGAGAAGGGCCGGGGCGGGCCGGCCGGGCCTCGTGGTCCGGTCGACGACGCCATCTCGCACCACGTCGACCTCGTGGTGGGCGCCGTCCGCTCCCTGCTGGTCGGGGGAACCCGCACCGACGACCCGTTGGCCGGTGCGTGATGAGCGCCGGATGGGTGGCGGCCAGCGTCCGGGCCCGGGCGATGACCCGGCGGCGTCTCGGCCGCGTCGAGGTCCTGGGTCTTGCTGCCAGCCCGTCGGTGGACGCGGCGGTGACCGCTCTCGCGCTCACGACGTACGGGAGCCAGGTGCGGCCGGACCAGTCGCTCCTCGAGGCGCAGCGGGCGGTCGTGGACACCGTCGCGTGGAACATCCGGGTGCTCGCGGGCTGGACGCCGCGAGAGGGGGTGCCCGTGCTCCGTGCCCTCATCGCGCCGCTGGAGGCCGCCAACATCCGGGACCACCTGCTGCGGCTGGCCGGCGCGGACCCGCCGGAGCCCTTCCGGCTCGGGGGGCTCACCACGGCCTGGGCGCGCGTCCAGCGCGCGACGACCGTCGCCGACGTCCGGAACACCCTCACGGCGTCGCTGTGGGGTGACCCGGGAGGGGTGACTCCCCGGGAGATCGACCTGGCGATGCGCACCACGGTGTCCGACCGGGTGGTGGCCGCGGTGCCGGCTGCCGGGGGCTGGGCGGCGGGGGCCACGGCCCTGCTCGTGGCCCGCGAGGTCTTCCTCGGCGGTCGGGAGCTCCCGCCCGCTGCGCTCCTCGCCGCCTCACGGGTCGTCGGGATCGCCGCCGTCTCGGCCGGGACCCTCTCCGACTACCGCGCCGCGCTGCCGACCAGCGCCCGGTGGGCGCTCACCGACGTGGACGACCCCTCCGACCTGTGGCGTGCCGAGGCCCGGTGGTGGGCTCGCGTCGACCGCGACGCAGGCTCGCTGGTGCGCCGCTCGCGGACGGGGTCGGACAGCGTGGTCGGCGCCGTCGGGATGATGGCGGCGGATGCCTGGCGAGTGTGCGGTGCCCTCGAGCTGGCCGCGCGGGGCGGAGGCCCCCTGGAGGTGTTCGATGCGGTGGCGTGAGGCGGTGTCCCCGGTCGCCATGCAGCGGGTGGCCCTGCTGGCCCCACGCGACGAGCTGCGCGAGCTGCTGGTCACGGTGGCGGACGAGGGGACCGTCGGTCTCGACGAGGTCCCGCCGGGCAGCGAGTCGCGGGCCCGGGGCCCCGCGACCGAGCGGCTGGTGCGGCTGCACTCCGGCGACGCCGCCCCCGCCCGCCTCGCCCCGAAACCCCTGGACCTCGCCCGGTGCGAGGAGGCGGGGCGCCTGGACCTGATCGCCGGGGAGGCACAGGTCGAGCAGAGGTCCGGCCAGTCGCTGGCCCACGGCGGCGTCGTCGGCCTCGTCGGGTGGATGCCCGCGCACGACATGCCCCACCTGGCCGAGCGGCTCTCCCCGGTGGGTGGTGCGGTCGTGCCCGTGCCGCGGCCGGCCGGCGTGCAGCCCCCCACGCTGCTGCCCACGAGCGGCGCCTCGCGCGAGCTCGCGCCCCTCGTCGAGACCTACGCCACCGTTCCGTACGCGGACGTGAACCCGTCGCTCATCGCGGGACTGGCCTACGTGGTGATGTTCGGGATGATGTTCGCCGACGTCGGCCACGGCGCCCTGCTGCTGCTGGCCGCGGTCGCCGTGCGCCTGCAGTGGTGGTCGCGGCTCGCGACGTTGCGGCCGGTGTGGCTGTTCCTCGCCGGGGCGGGCATCGCCAGCATGGTGTTCGGCGCGCTCTACGGCGAGTTCTTCGGCCCCACGGGCGTCGTTCCCGTCCTCTGGCTGGAGCCCTTGGAGAACCCGGTCGAGCTGTTGGGCGCCGGGGTGGCCGTGGGTGCGCTGCTGCTCGCCGGCGCCTACGCGCTGGGGTCGGTCAACCGGTTCCGTGAGGGGGGCTGGAGGGCGGCGGTCTACGCCCCGTCCGGCCTGGCCGGCGCCGCGCTCTTCCTGGGCCTCGGTGCCGTCGCCGCCGGTGTCCACCTGGGCACGGCCTGGCTCGCGGTGCTGGGAGGGGTGGTCGCACTGGCCGGGACGGCGACGGCATACGCCGGCCTGCTCGCCTCCGCGGGTGGGGGTGCGGCGGGGGCCGCGGAGGCCGGTGTCGGCCTGTTCGACCTCGTCCTGAGGCTCGGCTCGAACCTCGTCAGCTTCGCGCGCCTGGCCGCGTTCGGGCTGACGCACGCCGCGCTGGGCGCGGTGATCTGGCAGGCCACGGTCGGCCTGTGGCCCCAGGGCGGGCTCGGGGCCGTCGGCGCGGTGCTGGTGTTCCTGCTGGGCAACGCGGTGGCCTTCGCACTCGAGGGCCTGGTCGCCGGCATCCAAGCCCTTCGACTCGAGTACTACGAGCTCTTCTCCCGGGTCTTCGACACCGAGGGTTGGCCCTTCCGTCCCTGGCACGTTCCCCTGGACACCTCGGAGGTCCCATGTTGACCTGGATGATCGCCCTGCCGGCAGTGTTCGTGGTCGGCCTGTCCACGCCGTGGCTGGTGCGGCGGCGCGGCCGATCCGCCGTCCGCCTGGTGCTGGCCACCAACGGCCTGCTGCTCCTTGCAGCGCTCGTGCTCGTCCTGCTCGCCGTCACGGCCGAGCCGTCCTCGGCATCGACCCTCCCGCACGCCGCCGCGGCGGCGGCCACCGAGGCGAACGGGTCGGCCCTGATCGGCGCCGCGATCGCCGTCGCGGGCTCCTCCATCGGTGCCGCGATCGCGGTGGCCTACACCGGGTCCGCGGCGCTGGCGGCCATGAGCGAACGCCCCGAGCTGTTCGGGCGGGCCATGGTCATCGTCGGGCTCGCCGAAGGCATCGCCATCTACGGGCTGATCGTCTCGGTGATCCTGATCGGCAAGGCATGAGCCGCGGCGCCCCGCTGCAGGAGGTCGTCGCGATCGGCGACCCTGCGCTCATCGCCGGCTTCGCGCTGGCGGGGGTGCGGATGTGCCCCGCGGCCGACGCCGCCGGTGTGCGCGCCGTCTGGGGGGCGACGTCGGTGCGGGCCGCCGTGGTGATCCTCACCGCGGACGCGGCCGACGCCCTCGGAGCCGCCCGCACCGCCCCGTCGGCTCCCCTCACGGTGGTGATGCCCCCGTGACCGAGCTCGTCCAGGAACAGCGGCTGGCGATGGAGCCACTGCGCGCGGCGTTGCTGGCCGACGCCCACGCCGAGGCCGACCGGATGCGCCGTGGCGCCGAGGAGGCCGGCCGACAGGCCCTCGCGGCCGCCGAGGAGGAGGTCGCCGCGATGCTCGCGCGGGCCAGGGCCCAGGGCGAGGAGGACGGGCGCGCCCTGCGCGCCGCGGACGAGGCCCGAGCGAGGAGTGCCGCGCGGGCCGGCCGGCTCGCGGCCCGGCTCGGGGACTACGAGGAGCTGCGCCGCCGCTCCCGGGCGGCGGTTCACCAGCTGCTCCGGGAGCAGGGGAACCGCGAGCTCCTGACCGCGGCCCTGCGCCGCGGCCTCGGTGGACGCGCCGCGGTGAGCGACACCGACGACGGTGGCCTGCTCGCCCGGGCGACCGACGGCCGCCTCATCGACGCGTCGGTCGGGGTCCTCGTCGACCGGGCCCTGGCGGGCCTCGACCTGGAGCAGCTGTGGACCGCCGGCTGACACCCGCGCGACTGGTGCGCGTCAACGGCCCCCTGCTCGAGGTCGAGGGTCTGGCCGGGGTCGCCATGTCCGAGGTGGTCGCCCTCGGCGCGAGCGGTGTCCCCGGGGAGGTCGTGTCGATCCGGGGGACGACCGTGACCGTGCAGGCCTACGAGTACACCGGCGGACTGGCTGCTGGAGACCCGGTCGCGGCGCTCGGCCACCCGCTGTCCGCGCGCCTCGGCCCGGACCTGCTCGGCGGCGTGTTCGACGGGCTGCTGCGCCCGTTGTCGGGGGCGCCGACCTGGCTCGCGCCGGACGGGCGCCCTCGTGAGGTCGGCGGCACCTGGAGCTGGCAGCCCCGCGTCACCGAGGGCGCCGACCTGACGCAGGGCCGGGTGCTGGGCACGCTCCCGCACGGGGGTGGCCCCGAGTTCCGCGTCATGGTCCCGCCCGGCGTGGACGGCCGGGTGGAGTGGCTGGCTCCACCCGGGGCCTACGGGACCCGGGACCAGCTCGCCGTGGTCGGTGGCGTGCCGGTCTCGCTCACGACCGACTGGCCGGTGCGCCGGCCCCGTCCCGTGCGTGAGCGACTGGCGTCGGACGAACCGCTCCTCACCGGGCAGCGGGTGCTGGACGCCGTCTTCCCGCTGGCCCGCGGCGGCACCGCTGCCGTGCCGGGTGGGTTCGGGACCGGCAAGACGATGCTGCTGCAGCAGATCGCCAAGTGGTGCGCCGCCGAGGTGATCGTCTACGTCGGATGCGGTGAGCGCGGCAACGAGATGGCCGATGTGCTGGCCGAGCTGGCCGAGCTCTCGGATCCCAGAACCGGACGCCGGCTCTCCGAGCGCACCGTGGTCATCGCGAACACCTCGAACATGCCGATGATGGCCCGTGAGGCGAGCATCTACACCGGTGTCACGGTGGCGGAGTACTTCCGGGACATGGGCCACGACGCCGTGGTCATCGCCGACTCGACCTCCCGGTGGGCCGAGGCCCTGCGCGAGTTCGCTTCCCGCGCAGGCGCCCTGCCAGCCGAGGAGGGCTACCCCGCGTCCCTGCCCTCGGCGCTCGCGGCGTTCTACGAGCGGGCCGGGCGGGTCACCACCCTGGGTGGAGAAAGCTCGTCGGTCACCGTCATCGGTGCGGTCTCACCGCCGGGCGGCGACACCACCGAGCCGGTCACCGCCCACACCCAGCGTTTCGTGCGCGCCGTGTGGGGTCTGGACCGCGAGCTCGCCTATGCCCGCCACTACCCGGCGGTGGCCTGGGCCGGCTCCTTCTCCCGCGACGCCGAGCAGCTGGGTCGCTGGTACGCGCACCACGGGGACCCGGAGTGGGGCAGGCGCCGGGCCCGGGTGACCGGTCTGCTGGCCGAGGCCGACCGCCTGGGCGACCTCGCCGCCCTCGTCGGGACGGGGTCGCTGCCGGGCCACGAACGGGTCGTGCTCCTCGCGGGCCGCCTCCTGCGCGAAGGGGTGCTGCAGCAGAACGCGCTCTCGCCCAACGACGCCCACTGCACTGCCGAGAAGACGGCGGCGCTCATCGACGCCGTCCTCGCCGTCGTCGACGAGGCCGAGGCCGCCGTGGGCCGTGGTGTGCTCGCCTCCGAGGTGGAGGAGCTGGACTTCTCGCCACTGTTGCGCGCGGCCGCGGAGAGCCCTCCCGACGACAGCCACGAGGTCCTCGCCCGGCAGGACCAGATGCTGACGCACGTCAGGGGGTTGCGATGACGCGCTCCACGTCCCCCGCGGGCCGCGTGCCCACCCTGCCGGTCGCTTACGCGGACATCGAGGAGATGCGCGGGCCGCTCATGGTCGTGCGGGGGGTGTCCGGGGTCGGGTGGGACGAGTCCGCCGTCATCCGGGTCGCGGGGGGCGGGCCCGCCTCGGCGAAGCGTCACGGCATCGTCCTCGAGGTCGACCACGACCTGGCCGTGGTGCAGGTGTTCGAGGGAACC
>DATITJ010000007.1:0-6949 GCA_035467935.1 Ornithinibacter sp. | reverse complement strand
CTCGGCCTGGTCTCCGCCGTGGTGTCCGAGCACGGCGGGGACGTCCTCGAGCAGCCGGTGCTCACGGTCGACCTGCGGTTCGAGCCGAAGCCGCCCGCCGGAAGGCAGCCCGCGAAGGCGAGGAAGCGGCGCGGCTGAGCGACGCGACGGGCCGCCCAGCAGGGCGCTGCGCGCGAGCCACGCGCGGGGAGCGTCGGCTCCCGGAGCCGGCCGAGCCGGATCTGGTTCGGGCGGCAACGCACGGGAGTTCCGCCCAGACGCCGGCTGGAACCCGGTGCCGGGTCCACACGGTCACGCGGCGGCGGTGGCCGTGACGCCGTGACGCTCATGTTTCACGTGAAACATCCGGTTCGGGTCGCCGCGCCGAGGGTGCGCACGAAGGGATGCCGGAGCCGTGCGCGGGGACCGCCGCCGCCCGGAGCGCCCCTGGATCGGTCGGGTGCTTTTGGCGTGTTCGCCATTGGTGGGGTTGGATTGGGGCGCCCTGAACCCGAACGAGAAGGTGGTCGCGTGACGGCTGCGATCGACGACGCCCCCGAGCACCGGACGGCGGCCCCCGGGCTGGGCTATCCCCGGCTCTCGGGGCCCGTGACGGCGCCACTCGGCTGGCCCGGGCCGGACGTCGTTTCACGTGAAACATCACCGCAGGGTGATCCCGTTTCACGTGAAACATCCCGTGACGAAAGGTCCGGCACCGACCCGGGGCCGACCGACCCGGGTGCCGGAGGGACCGACCCGGGTGCCGGACGCCCGGCGGAGCCAGCCCCGGACGCCCCGGACGCCCGAGAGGACCGCATGGACGCCGCCAGTGCCACGACTCGACCCGATGACACCGAGGTGCGCGCGCAGATCGCCGCAGCCCTGCCCGGGACCGACGCGCAGACCCCGCTCGCCCGGGCGGTGGCGGAGGACGCCCGCAAGCGGATCACGCTGAGCGGCCGCGCGGTGCCCCGCCCCGCGCGCACCCGCGTGCTCACGGTGGCGAACCAGAAGGGTGGGGTCGGCAAGACGACGACCACCGTCAACATCGCCGCCGCCCTGGCCCAGGCCGGTAGCACCGTGCTCGTCATCGACCTCGACCCCCAGGGCAACGCCAGCACGGCCCTGGGTGTCGAGCACCACGCCGAGGTGCCGAGCGTCTACGACGTGCTCGTCGAGGGGCGGTCGATCGCCGAGGTCGTGCAGGCCTGCCCCGACGTGCCGGGTCTGACCTGCGTGCCGGCCACGATCGACCTCGCCGGGGCCGAGATCGAGCTCGTGTCGCTGGTCGCCCGCGAGACACGGCTGCAGAAGGCCGTCTCGGCATACCTCGAGGAGCGGCTGGCGTCGGGGGACCAGCTCGACTACGTCCTCATCGACTGCCCGCCGAGCCTGGGCCTGCTCACCGTCAACGCGTTCGTCGCGGCGAGCGAGGTCTTCATCCCGATCCAGTGCGAGTACTACGCGCTCGAGGGCCTGTCGCAGCTGCTCAAGAACATCGAGCTGATCCGCAGCCACCTCAACCCGCGGCTGCACGTCTCGACGATCCTGCTGACCATGTACGACGCGCGCACGCGCCTGTCCGCGCAGGTGGCCGACGAGGTCCGCGAGCACTTCGCCGACCAGACCCTGCGGGCCAATGTGCCGCGTAGCGTGCGGATCTCCGAGGCGCCGAGCCATGGCCAGACCGTCATGACCTACGACCCCAACAGCAGCGGTGCGCTGTCCTACCTCGAGGCGGCCGTCGAGGTCGCCGAGCGGGGCGCCACCACGAGGACCCCCTCCGAGGAGACCGCATGAGCGAGAAGCGCCGCGCGCTGGGCCGTGGCCTGGGCGCCCTGATCCCCAGTGGGGCCCCGGTGACCGACCGCCCCGTGGACGTGTTCTTCCGGGACCGGGAGGGCTTGGTGGCGACCGACGGGGAGCGTCGCGCCACCCCGCCAGATGCCTCGGATGCCGGCGTTCCCGCAGGTCAGGACGCTGCTGCTGGCGCACCCACCGAGGTGGAGCCGGATGACGGCACCACGCTGCGGCCGGTGCCGGGCGCGGAGTTCGCCGAGGTCCCGGTCGACGCGATCCGCCCGAACCCGAAGCAGCCGCGCACCGTCTTCGACGAGGACGACCTCGCCGAGCTCGTGCACTCGATCCGCGAGATCGGCGTCCTCCAGCCGATCGTCGTGCGGCCGGCACCGGACGCCCAGCCCACCGACGAGGTGCGCTACGAGCTCATCATGGGTGAGCGGCGCTGGCGCGCCTCCAAGGAGGCCGGCAAGGACACCGTCCCCGCGATCATCCGGATGACCGACGAGGACGACCTCCTCCGGGACGCCCTGCTCGAGAACCTCCACCGCAGCCAGCTCAACGCGCTCGAGGAGGCCGCGGCCTACCAGCAGCTCCTCGACGACTTCGGCTGCACCCAGGAGGAGCTCGCCCACCGGATCGGCCGATCGCGTCCCCAGATCTCCAACACCCTGCGCCTGCTCAAGCTGCCGCCGACCGTCGCCCGCCGCGTCGCCGCCGGGGTGCTCAGCGCCGGGCACGCCCGGGCCCTGCTCGCCCTGCCCGACAGCGGGGCGATGGAACGGCTCGCCTCGCGCATCGTCGCGGAGGGCCTGTCCGTGCGCACCGTCGAGGAGATCGTGACCCTCGGTGACGCGGACACCCCGCCCGCCCGCCGCACTCCCCGGGCCGGGGGCCGCCGCCCGCAGCTGGACGACCTCGCGGCCGACCTCAGCGACCGTCTCGATACCCGGGTACGCATCGCGCTGGGCCAGCGCAAGGGCCGTCTCACCGTGGAGTTCGCGTCGGTCGACGACCTCCACCGCATCCTCGACGCGATGCACCTGCGGGACGGGGCCCAGCAGGGCTGACCCGCCGGCCGGCACCACCCGGCATACGCAAGAGGCGCGAATCCCGTTGACGGACAACGGGATCCACGCCTCTTGGCCCGGTGGAGGATCAGCCGAGGAACGGCTCCAGCTCACGGAGGAGCTTGGGCTTCGGCAGGGCACCGATGATCGTCTTGACGATCTCGCCGTTGCGGTAGACGTGCATCGTCGGGATGCTCGTGATGCCGAGCCGGCCCGTGATGGCGGGGTTCTCGTCGGTGTTGAGCTTGACGATGCTGACCTCGTCGTGGTCACGGGCGATCTCGTCGAGGACGGGGGCCACTGCGCGGCACGGGCCGCACCAGGGGGCCCAGAAGTCGACGAGCACGGGCTTGTCGCTCTTGAGGACGTCGGCCTCGAAGGTGGCGTCGGAGGTGGCGGAGACGGCTCCCATGGGGATCCTTTCAACACAGGGTGGGTGGGGGGTGGAGGTGCCCGATCCTGCCGGAGAGGTCCGACACGGGCGGTGGGCTCAGTGCGAGAGGAAGCGCTCGGCGTCCAGGGCGGCGGCGCAGCCGGAGCCGGCGGCGGTGATGGCCTGGCGGTAGGTGTGGTCGACGAGGTCGCCGCAGGCGAACACGCCGGGGGCGTTGGTGCGGGTGGAGCGGCCCTCGACCAGGACGTAGCCCTCGGCGTCGAGCTCGACGACGCCCTTGACGAGCTCGTTGCGGGGGTCGTGGCCGATGGCGATGAACAGGCCGGTGACGGGCAGGCCGCTGGTCTCACCCGTCACCGTGTCGCGCAGGGTGACGCCCGTGAGCTTGTCCTGGCCGTGGATGGCGTCGACGGCGCTGTTCCACGCGAAGCGGATCTTGGGGTTGGCGTGCGCGCGCTCGGCCATGATGGCACTCGCGCGCAGCTCGTCGCGGCGGTGGACGATGGTCACCGTGCGGGCGAACTTGGTGAGGAAGGTGGCCTCCTCGACCGCGGAGTCGCCGCCGCCGACGACGGCGATGTCCTGGTCGCGGAAGAAGAAGCCGTCACAGGTGGCGCACCACGACACGCCGTGGCCGGACAGGCGCTTCTCGTCGGGCAGCCCGAGCTCGCGGTAGGCCGAGCCCATGGCGAGGATGACGGCGCGGGCGCGGTGCTCGGTGCCCTCGGAGTCGGTGACGACCTTGACCTCGTCCTCCAGGCGCACGGACTGCACGTCGTCGGTGACGATCTCGGCGCCGAAGCGCTCGGCCTGGGCGCGCATGTTGTCCATGAGGTCCGGGCCCATGATGCCGTCGCGGAACCCGGGGAAGTTCTCCACCTCGGTGGTGTTCATCAGCGCCCCACCCGCGGTGACCGCACCCTCGAAGACCAGCGGCGCGAGGTTGGCACGCGCGGCGTAGACCGCCGCCGTCCACCCGGCCGGGCCGGAGCCGATGATGATGACGTTGCGGACGTCCGAGGTCACAGGACACATCCCCTTGTGGTGGTGGGTGGTGCAGACCGCAAGATGCGGTGCACTCGTGGAACCGATCCTAGGCCCGTGGTGTTCCCCGCCCGAGCGCGCCCCGCCGGGCGGGACCGTGCGGTGCGGGTGCCGCCCCGCTCAGCCGACGGGGACGGGGCCACTGATGAGGCCGGTGGTGCCGGTGGTGCAGGAGCGCTCGACGGCGTATGCCGTGGGCCCTGCTCCCGCGTCCACCACGACGACCGCTGCCGGCCGGCCGTCGACCTCGGCGACGTCCACGAGGACCCCGGCGCTCGACGGCACCCCGAGGGCGTCGGTGCAGGCACGAGCACCGATGGGGGTGGCGATCGGGCCGATGCCGGGCGCCTCCGCCGCCAGGCTGCGCAGCTGCCCCACGGCCCGGTCCGACGCCAGCTCGCGGGCACCCTGCGCGAGGTCGGCGGCGGCGTAGGAGCGCCCCGACATGACGACGACGACCTCACCCGACCCCGCAGGGGGGACGGATGCCGCGGCCGGCCCCGTGGCCCCGGTGTCGTCGCCGCCCCCGGCGGCGCTCTCGGCGTCCTGGGCGGAGTCCGAACCGCCCGAGGCCCCGATCGAGGCGGTGAGGTCGTTCGGGGAGGTCGACAGCACGACACCCCCGAGCCCGAGGGCGCCGACCACGGCGGCCGCCACACCGAGGTGCCTGAGCTGCACCCGACGGCGGGGGAGGGGGGTGAGCGTGGCACCGGCGGTCGGCGCGGCATCCGCGGCCGGCGCCGTTCCCCCGCCCGTCCGCGCGGACGCCGCCCCCGAGGCTCCCGCGGAACCCGGGTCAGCGGCACCCGCCTCGGCGGCCAGTGCTGCGGTGATCCGGGCGACGAGGTGCTCGGGCATGGGTCCCGGCTCGGGGAGGCTCGCCAGGAGAGCACGCATCCCCGTGGGGTCGTGCTCGACCGGCGTGCGGTCGTCATGGGACTCGGTCACGAGGTCCTCCGGGACGTGCCCTCGGGGCGTCGGGGATGGGTGGGACGGGGCCCGTCACAGCACTCGGGCCAGGGGTGGGACGTCACGGGGCCCCCTGGGGTTCCGCCGAGCCCGAGAGGGGCCGTTCCCGGGCGCCGAGGATCTCGGCGAGGGCCTCGCGGCCACGGAAGCAGCGGGACTTCACGGTCCCCTCGGCCACCCCGAGCACCACGGCGGCCTCGGCGACGGGGAGCCCGTGCATGTCGACGAGCACCAGGGCGAGGCGCTGTCCCTCCGGGAGCCGCGCCAGGGCGGCCCGAACGTCGAGGCGGGCCTCGACCGACGCGTGGTGGTCGTGCGGGTCGGGCAGGTCGAGCTCGCCGAGGTCGCCCGCACGACGCACGGAGACGCGCTCGCGCCGCAGGCGGTCGATGCAGGAGTTGACGACGATGCGGTGCAGCCACGTCGTGACGGCGGCCTCCCCCCGGTAGGCGTCGGCGCGCCGGAAGGCGGAGATGAACGCCTCCTGCACGGCATCCGCGGCCAGCTCACGGTTGGAGGTGGTCCGCAGCGCCACGGCATACATGCGGTCGCGGTGCCGACGGAACAGCTCGCCGAACGCGGCACCCCCGTCACCGGTGACGTGGCGCTCGATCAGGTCACGGTCGCTGAGGGTGCTGAGGTCGGCGGACATCGGAGGGCCGGCGTCAGCCGGTGACGACGACCTCGTCGAGCCAGGCGCGACGTTTGCCGTCGTCGTCGGTGGTCAGCCCGGTGTACCAGACGACGATGTACTGGCCGCTGACGTCGGCGGGCACCTCGAACCTCACGGTGCCCCGGGCACCGGCCTTCTCGCCGATCTTGGTCGCGCCCTCGAGGCGGTTGTCCGGGCCGACGTAGACCTCGACGTCGGAGGCGACGGGGATGTCGAGCTCGACGCCCTGCGGCTTCTTGTTGGGGCCGAGGTCGACGACGACACCCAGACCCTTCTTGAGCCCGCCGAACTCGTCGGAGCGGTAGTTCTCGGAGAACCAGCCGGTGCTCTTGTCACCGTCGTAGGTCTTGGGCGTGAGGTTGTCGTTCTCCTCGCCGTTGCCCTCGGGGTCGTAGGCCTCCACCTTGAGGATCGCGAGCGGCTCGACGGCGCCGGCGGCCGGGGCGGACCCGCTCGCGGACGGCGCCACCGAGGAGGGGGCCACGGTGGTCGTGCGCGTGGCGGGCGCGACGGGCCCGTCCAGGCCGAGGTCGGTGTTGGAGCCGATCCGGGAGACGCCCCAGATCCCGATGACGAGGGCGAGCACGAGGAAGCCCGCGACGATGCCGAGGGCCAGCTTCGACTCGTCCTTCGTCAGCGGCTCGGCCGGCACGAGGGGGGCCGGCGACTCGAGGTCGCCCTCGGCCGGTCGCGTGCCGGTGGTGGTGTCCGGGCTCAGCTCGGAGACCTTGTCGACGGCCCGTCGCGCGAGGGTGCCGACGCGCTCGCCGACCGTGCCGATGGCACCGGAGACGGCGGCGGACCTGCCGGCTCGGGGGCCGTCGTCCTCGTCGTCGAGGTCGACCCGCAGGTCGCCGTCGTCGGGCGCGTCCGCCCGCCCGTCGTCGGGGGTGTCGCGCCGCCGCGCGGACGCCCCGGTGGGCACCGGGACGGCCCGAGTGGGCGGGTGTCCCTGCGCGACCTCGGTGAGCACGGGGGACCGCGTCGGGGCGGTGTCGTCGGTGGTTGAGGTGCGCGGGC
>DATITJ010000006.1:0-9928 GCA_035467935.1 Ornithinibacter sp. | reverse complement strand
CGGGAGCGACCCGAGGTTGTGCAGCGCCCAGCCCTGCGCATGCAGCGCCGCGGTCACCCGGGCGTAGGTCGCGCCCCCCGGCACCACCGCCACGCGCGCCACGGGGTCGACCTCCACCTCGAAGGGCAGCGAGCGAGTGGTGACCAGCGTGCCGGTGGTGTCTGCGACGCGCGAGAACGAGTGCCCCGAGCCCAGGGCGCGCAGGAGCGACGTCGTGGCGACCACCGACTGCAGCTCCTCGACCGACCGTGGCTCGGCCACTGCCCGGGCCCCGAAGACGACGTTGCCGGCCCAGTTGCGCACCTCAGGCCGCGTAGCCGTCGACGGCGTCGGTGAGGTCCCGCAGCAGCGGGTCGAGCCGTTGCGCGGCCTCCGGGGTGATCGTCCCCTCCTGCACCGCCTTGCCGTACTCCTCGACGAGCTTGTCGGTCTCCGTCGAGACCTTCTGCGGGTCGTCGTCGCGCAGGGCCTTGTCGATGTCGCGCACGATGTCGTCGAGCTTCTTCGCCGTGTCCTGGTCGAGCAGCCCCTCGCGCTGGAGCGCCCCGACCTCGTCGGAGAACGCCGACAGCGCCGTCGACACCGCCTCCGTGGGGTCGGCCGTCGGGGTCGGGGTCGCAGTGGGAGTCGGCGCCTCGGTCGTGGGCGTCGGTGTCGGCGCCTGCGTCGGCTCCTGCGTCGGCGCCTGCGTCGTGGGGGGCGCCTCGGTCGTCTCCGCGGGTGCCGAGGTCGACAGGGTCGGGGTCGGGACGGTGGCCGCGCCCTCCCCCCGGCCGTCGAACACCATCGCGGCGAGCAGGGCCAGGGCCGCCACGGCCACGAGGCCGAGCACCCACGCGAGCGCGTTGCGCCCGCGCGGCTCGGGCTCACGGGTCGGCGCGGACAGCGGGACCGGCGGCGGCACGGCATCCAGCCGCTGCGTCGTCGCGGCGACGGCCGCGGGCAGCACCGTGGTGGCCGCGCCACCGAGCGACTGGCGTGCCGCCAGTGCGGCGGCCACGGTGGCAGCGCCAGCGGGACGGTCGTCGGGCTCCTTGGCGAGGAGGCCGTGCACGACGTCGGCGAGCCAGTCGGGCGTGTCGGGGCGCAGGTCGCGCACGTCCGGGACGGGGTCGTTGGCGTGCATCATCATCGTCGCGAGCGGCGAGGAGCCGCGGAACGGTGCGCGCCCGGCCAGCAGGGCGTAGAGCACGCAGCCGAGGGCGTACAGGTCGGCGCGCCCGTCGACGCGGCCGCCCAGCGCCTGCTCGGGCGAGAGGTAGTCCGCGGTGCCCATCACGGTGTGCGTCGCGGTGAGGGCCTGCGACCCGGTGACGTCGGCGAGCTGGGCGATGCCGAAGTCGAGGACGCGCACCCGGCCGTCCGCGGCATACGCGATGTTGGCCGGCTTGATGTCCCGGTGGACCAGGCCGCGGGCGTGCGCGGCGTCGAGCGCCGACGCCACCTGGCGCCCCACCTCGACGACCTCGTCGACGGGAACCGGCCCGTCGGCGATCCGGTCGGCCAGCGTCGGCCCGGGCAGCAGCTCCATGACGATGTAGGCCGTGTCGTCCTCGACACCGCTGTCGTGCACGGTGACGACGCCCGGGTGGCTCAGCCCGGCGGTGGCGCGGGCCTCGCGCTCGAACCGGGCGGCCCCTGACTCGTCGTGGAGGTTGCGCAGGTCGATGGTCTTGACGGCGACCTCGCGCCCGAGGACGGTGTCGGTGGCCCGCCAGACCTCGCCCATGCCGCCACGGCCGATCGGCGACTCCAGGACGTAGCGCCCGGCCAGGCGTCGGTGCTCGCTGCTCATCCCCGCAACCCTACTGGCAGCGTCCCGTAGCCTAGGCGACGTGCTGGAGACCGTGACCGCGACGCGTTTCGTCACCCCCCTGCGGGAGGGTGGCTCGCTGCCGGGCCTGGTCGAGGCCGACGACCTCGGCACCTACGTCGTGAAGTTCTCCGGCGCAGGCCAGGGCCTGAAGGTGCTCGTCGCGGAGGTGCTCGTGGGCGAGCTGGCGCGGCGGGTCGGCATCCCCACGCCGCGCCTGGCCGTCGTCGACCTGCCCTCCGCGATCGCGCGCTACGAGGCGGACGAGGAGGTGCAGGACCTGCTCAACGCCAGCCCCGGCCGCAACCTCGGCGTCGACTTCCTGCCCGGGTCCTTCGGCTACGACGGCTCACGTCCGCCGTCCGCGCAGGAGGCCGGCGCGATCCTCTGGCTCGACGCCTACACCGCCAACGTCGACCGCACCTGGGCCAACCCCAACCTCCTCGTCTGGCACCGCCGCACCTGGGCCATCGACCACGGCGCGTCGCTGTGGTTCCACCACTCCTGGCCGAGCCGCCCGCCCGACGTCAGCCGCTTCGTCGGGCAGCCCTTCGACCCGAGCGGGCACGTGCTGTCCGCCGTCGCCGAGCCGGTCATCACGGCGCACGACCGCCTCGCCCCGCTCGTCACCGAGACCGTCATCGCGGAGGTCGTCGCCCTCGTGCCCGACTACTGGCTCGAGCCCACGGGCAGCCTCCCCGACGCGGATGCCGTGCGCGCCGCCTACGTCGAGCACCTCACCCTGCGCCTCGCGCGCCCGGCCGCCTGGCTCGGGGGTGCGGCATGAGCCACCCGTTCCAGTACGTCGTCATCCGCTACGTCCCGCGTGTCGACCGTGGTGAGTGCCTCAACGTCGGCGTCGTGCTGCACTCGCAGTCGGCCGGCGTGCTGCGTGGTGCCTTCCACCTCGACGACGCGCGGATCCTCGCGGTCGCCCCCGACACCGACCTCGACGGCCTGCGCGCCGCGCTCGACGCGGTCTGCACGATGTGCGAGCGACCGCCGAGCGAGGTCGACGCGACCCTGTCGACCCAGGGCAAGCGGTTCGGCTGGATCAGCGCCCCGCGGTCGACGGTGCTCCAGCCGGGACCGGTGCACGGCGGCTCCGTCGCCGACCCGGAGGCCGAGGTCGACCGCCTGCTCGACCGCCTCGTCCGCTAGGCACGGCGCCAGGGGTCGGTCGGCCCGGTGGTTGACCGCGACCCGTCCGGCCTCAGTCGCGCACCCGCAGCGCCCAGGCGGCGACCGCGCCGGCCGCGGCGACGTTGAGCGAGTCGACACCGCCACGCATGGGGATCCGCACGGTGACGTCGACGGCCGCGACCGTGCGCCGCGACAACCCGTCCCCCTCGGTGCCGAGCACGAGGGCGAGTCGCTCCGGGGGGTCCGCCGCCAGGACGTCCAGGCCCACGGAGCCGGCCTCGAGTGCGAGAGCCGCTGTCGTGAAGCCGAGCTCGCGCAGCCGCTCCACTCCCCCCGGCCACGGGTCGATCCGCGTCCACGGCACCTGGAACACCGTGCCCATCGAGACGCGGATGGAGCGACGGTAGAGCGGGTCGGCACACCGGGGCGTGACGAGCACGGCATCCACCCCGAGCGCCGCGGCGCTGCGGAACACCGCGCCGACGTTGGTGTGGTCGACGACGTCCTCGAGCACGAGCACGCGCCGCGCGCCGTCGAGCACCTCGGCGAGCGTCGGGAGCACCGGGCGCTGCATCGCGGCGAGCGCCCCTCGGTGCAGGTGGTACCCGGTCAGCGACTCGATGACGTCGGGCTCGCCCACGAACACCGGGACGCCGTCCGCCTCCGCCATCGCGACGAGGTCGCCGAGGTCGGCGACCCACCTCTCGCCCATGAGGTAGGACCGCGGCCGGTGGCCGGCCGCCAGGGCCCGGCGGATGACCTTCTCGGACTCCGCCATGTAGAGCCCGCGCTCGGGCTCGGTGCGCCGGCGCAGGGCGACGTCGGTGAGCCCGGCGTAGTCGAGCAGGCGCGGGTCCTGCGGGTCCTCGATCCGGGTGGGCACGCACGCAAGGCTAGGTCAGGGCCGCCCGGGCGATGACGACGAGGCTGGCGACCACGCAGAAGGCGAGCACGACGCGCCGGAACCGGTCGTGGTCGATGCGGGCCCGCAGCGGGGCGGACACGGCATACCCGAGCAGCCCGAAGGGCACCCACACCAGCCCCGAGGCGACCTGCGCACCGGACAGCTCCCCGCCCACGGCCAGCCCGCCCAGACCCAGCATCGACCCCGCGAGGAAGAACACCGCGAGCGTCGAGCGCACCCGCTCGGGCCGCTCGTGCTGGAGCACGAGGGCGAGGAACGGACCGCCGATCGCCGCCGCCGTCCCCGCTATCCCCGAGACCGCGCCCGCCACGGTGGCGTTGACCGGGGTCGCGCGCAGGTCGATCGTGCGCACGGACAGGGCCACGGTGACGAGGATGAGCACGCCGACGAGGGCGGCGATGGCCCGCGCGGAGAAGGTGGCGACGACCACCACCCCCACCGGGGTGAACAGCGTCCTGGCGCCGAGGGCCCAGCCCAGGGGCTGCCAGGCGATGTCCCGGGCACCGTGGGTGAGCTGGAGCACCGGCAACGCCATCGCGGGCACGAGGAGCGCGGAAGGCATGAGGTCGGGGGCGAGGAGGACGACGAACGGCGCCGCCACCACGGCCATCCCGAAACCGATCGTCGACTGCACGGCACTGCCCGCGACCACCGCGAGGCCGAGCACCAGGACGAGCGGCCAGTCCATCAGGGGAAGGCGACGAGCTTGGTGATCGCCACGAGGCCGATGACGACGATGACCCCGCGCAGCACCGGTGGCGGCAGGCGGCGCCCCGCCGTCGAGCCGATGACGCCGCCGGTCGTCGCCCCGACGGCGATGAGCACGACGACCAGCCAGTCGATCTGGTCCGCCGCGACGAGGACGAAGACGAGCGCGGCCACGGCGTTGACGATCGTCGCCAGGACGTTCTTGTACCCGTTGAGCCGTTGCAGCGGCTGGGTCGACAGGGCACCCAGCACGCCCATGAGGATGATCCCCTGTGCCGCGCCGAAGTAGCCGCCGTAGATCCCGGCGCCGAGGACGCCGCCCTGCATCGCGAGCTCGTGGCTGCGCGCGGATGCCGTGCCCTCCGCGCGCCGGCGCTCCGACCACGCGCTGAGGCGGGGGCCGGCGACGACGAGCACGAGGCCGAGGAGGATGAGCACCGGGACGATCGCCCGGAACAGGTCGGGGTCGAGCACGAGCAGCAGCACCGCGCCGAGCACGGCACCGAGGAACGACATGGGCGCGAGCCGGCGCAGGTCGGGGCCCGCGCCGACGAGCTCCTTGCGGTAGCCGATGCTGCCGGTGAGGCTGCCGGGCACGAGCCCGATGTTGTTCGAGATGTTGGCCGTCACGGGCGGGACGCCGAGCAGCAGCAGCGTCGGGAAGGTGATGAGCGTGCCCGAGCCGACGACCGTGTTGATCGTCCCGGCACCGACGCCGGCGAGGACGATCACGAGGGCTTCGAGCGCGGACACCCGGACACCCTATGCGGGTGCCCGGGTGTCGGAGCGGCTGGTCAGCGGGTGGGCCCGGGGGGCTCCTGCTCACCCTCGACCGGCGTGGCCGGCGGCGGGGTCCGGGTCGCGGAGTCCTGGATCGCGGTGTCCTGGGTGGGAGCGGTCGCCGGTCGCGGCGGCACGGCGTCCGCGGGCCGGGTGATCGGCGGCTGGACGCGCGACGCGGGTGCGGCGTGCTCCTCGGCCTCGCGGCTGGCCAGCCCGGCCTGCCCCCGGGCCCGGGCCAGCGCCTCGGCGGGGTCCTCGAGGGTGGTCTCCTCGAAGGCGATCCCGATCTCGCCCGGGTCGACCCACTCCTCGTCGTCGCCGCCGTCGAAGCCACCCTGGCCACGGCCGAGCATCCCGCCGATGCCCTTGAGCGCGTCGGTGAGCTCGCTCGGGATGATCCACATCTTGTTGGAGTCGCCCCGCGCGATCTGCGGCAGCACCTGGAGGTACTGGTAGGCGAGCAGCTTCTGGGTGGGCTTGCCGCGGTGGATCGCGTCGAAGACCTGCTGGATGGCGCGGGCCTGGCCCTGCGCCTCGAGGATGCGGGCCTGGGCGGAACCCTCGGCGCGCAGGATCGAGCTCTGCTTCTCACCCTCGGCGGTGAGGATCTGGCTGGCCTTGGTGCCCTCGGCGTTGAGGACGATGGCGCGCCGGTCGCGCTCGGCCCTCATCTGCTTCTCCATCGACTCCTGGATCGACTGCGGCGGGTCGATGGCCTTGAGCTCGACCCGGTTGACCCGGATGCCCCACTTGCCGGTGGCCTCGTCGAGGACCCCGCGCAGCTGGCCGTTGATCTGGTCACGGCTGGTCAGGGTCTGCTCGAGGTCGAGCGAGCCGATGACGTTGCGCAACGTGGTCACGGTGAGCTGCTCGATGCCCTGGATGAAGTTGGCGATCTCGTAGACCGCCGACTTCGGGTCGATGACCTGGTAGTAGATGACGGTGTCGATGCTGACGACGAGGTTGTCACTCGTGATGACCGGCTGAGGCGGGAACGAGACGACCTGCTCGCGCAGGTCGATGTTGGCCCGGACGACGTCGACGAAGGGCACGAGCAGGTGCAGCCCGGGCTCGAGGGTGCGCGAGTAGCGACCCAGGCGTTCGATGATGAGCGCGGTCTGCTGGGGGACGATGCGCACCGTGCGGACGAGCACGATGATCGCGAAGCCCGCCAGGAGCAGCAGGACGATGAGCGGGATTGAGCCGTCTGGCATGGAGTGCCTTTCACGAAGCGCCGGGGCGCAGGTCAGGGGGTCGGGCCGGTGGCGGGGTCAGGCGTGTTCAGGGAGCCGAGTCCCGCGGGGCGGCCGGCACGACGATGGCGGTCGCCCCGTGGATGGCGATGACGCGCACCTCCTCGCCAGGGCCCATCGTCGACGGGCTGCCCTCGGCGAGCCGGGCCGACCAGGTCTCGCCGGCGAGCTTGATGCGCCCGTCGGTCTCGGTGACGGCCTGAAGGACGCGGGCGTCGCGCCCGACGAGTGCGGAGGCACCGATGTGGTGGTCGAGCTCTCCGTCGGTGAACTGTCGCTTGATGAGCGGCCGCACCCCGAGGAGCAGGAGGAGGGCCACCACGACGGCGACGACGACCTGGAAGGGGAACGGCGCACCGAGGCCCGCGGCCACGGCCGCGGCCAGGGCTCCCCCGGCGAACATCAGGAAGACGAAGTCGACCGTCGCCGCCTCGATCGCGGCGAGGATCAGCGCCACCCCGATCCAGAACAGCCACACGTTGTCGTTCAGCCAATCCATGGAGCGACCCGCCTTCCGTGGTCCGAAGTCACGACACCGACGTTAACCCAGCCCCGCAGGTTCCCATGACGACTACCTCGCGCGGGCGGCATACCGGTCCCCCCGGACCTCGAGCTCGAGCGGGAGGCCGAAGGTGGCCTCGAGGTTGGCGGCGGTCAGCGTGATCTCGATCGGCCCCTGGGCGACGACCCGTCCGTCCCGCATGAGGAGCGCGTCGGTGAAGTGCGGTGGCACCTCCTCGACGTGGTGGGTCACGAGCACCATGGCCGGCGCGGCCAGGTCGGCGGCGAGCACACCGAGCCGGCGCACGAGGTCCTCGCGGCCTCCGAGGTCCAGCCCGGCGGCAGGCTCGTCGAGCAGCATGAGCTCCGGGTCGGTCATCAGGGCCCGGGCGATCTGCACGCGCTTGCGCTCGCCCTCCGACAGCGTGCCGAACCGGCGCTCGACGAGGTGGTCCGCTCCCAGCGCCTCGAGCAGCTCGTCGGCGCGGCCCTCGTCGAGGCGTTCGTAGCGCTCGTGCCAGCGCCCCACGACGCCGTAGGACGCGGTGACGACGACGTCGCGCACCCGCTCGCCAGCCGGGATCCGCTCGGCCAGGGCCGCTGAGGCCAGGCCGATGCGCGGGCGCAGCTCGAACACGTCGACCGTGCCGAGCACCTCACCCAGGATGCCGACGACACCGCTCGTCGGGTGCATGCGGGCGGAGGCGAGCTGCAGCAGGGTCGTCTTGCCGGCACCGTTGGGGCCCAGCACGACCCAGCGCTGCCCCTCCTCGACCTCCCACGAGACGTCGTCGAGGATCACCGTGTCCCCACGGACGACGCTGACGCCGGCCATCGCAAGGACATCGCTCATGCCCCGCACCCTAACCGAGTTCAGGTGGCGAGCATCCGGCGCCTGAGGACGTCGAGGTACACCTGATAGGTCTGGTCGCCGATCGAGGCCCAGGAGAACGACTCCACCGCGCGCCGGCGCCCCGCGAGCCCCATCCGGTCCGCGCGCGCCGGGTCGCTCACGGCATCCGTCAGCGCGGCGGCGAGGTCGGCGACGAAGCGGTCGGGGTCCACCGGCGTGCCGGTGCCGTCCTGCACCTGGTCGATGGGCACCAGCCAGCCGGTCTCCCCGTGCACGACGACCTCCGGGATGCCGCCCGTCGCCGTCGCGACCACCGGCAGCTCGCAGGCCATCGCCTCGAGGTTGACGATGCCGAGGGGCTCGTAGACCGAGGGGCAGACGAAGGCCGTGGCGCTGCTCAGCATGGCGACGACCTCGTGGCGCGGGAGCATCGTCGGCACCCACACGACCCCGTCGCGGGTCTCGCGCAGCCCGTCGATGAGGTGCTCGACCTCGGCCTTGATCTCGGGCGTGTCGGGAGCACCGGCGAGGAGCACGAGCTGCACCTCGGGCGGCAGCTGGGCCGCGGCGCGCAGGAGGTAGGGCAGGCCCTTCTGGCGGGTGATGCGGCCGACGAAGATGACGCTCGGCCGGTCGGGGTCGACGCCGTGCCGGCGCACGACGTCCTCGTCGCGCTCGCGCTGCCACAGCTGTGAGTCGATGCCGTTGTGCACGACCTTGACCCGGTCGGGGTCGACCGACGGGTAGGACCGCAGGATGTCCTCGCGCATGCCCGCGCTCACCGCGATGACGGCGTCGGCGGCCTCGTAGGCGGTCCGCTCGACCCACGACGACACGCGGTAGCCGCCGCCGAGCTGCTCGGCCTTCCACGGGCGCATCGGCTCCAGGCTGTGCGCCGTGAGCACGTGCGGGATGTCGCCCATGAGGCTGGCGAGGTGGCCGCCCATGTTGGCGTACCAGGTGTGGGAGTGCACGAGGTCGGCTCCCTCGCACGCCGCGGCGAGGGAGAGGTCGACGCCCAGCGTGGTGAGGGCGGCGTTCGAGCCGGTGAGCTCGGCGAGGTCGGGGTGGCCGGTCGTGCCGTCCTCCTCCCGTGGCTCGCCGAAGGCGTGGACGCGCACGTCGAGGTCGCCGCGCTGCCGCAGGGCCCGCACGAGCTCGGCGACGTGCACCCCCGCTCCGCCGTAGATCGCCGGGGGGTACTCCTTGCTGAGGATGTCGATGCGCACGAAAGTCACCCTAGTGACGCGCGTGCTCTCCCGGCGAGGGCGGGAACCCAATAGCGTGTGGCCATGGCGTACCGCAGCGGAGGTCCGAAGGTCCTGGTCATCGTGCTCGCCGGTGGTGAGGGCAAGCGGCTGATGCCCCTCACGGCCGACCGGGCCAAGCCGGCGGTGCCGTTCGGGGGGATCTACCGGCTCATCGACTTCGCGCTGTCCAACGTCGTCAACTCCGGGTACCTCAAGATCGTCGTCCTCACCCAGTACAAGTCGCACAGCCTCGACCGGCACGTCACGAAGACCTGGCGGATGTCGACGATGCTCGGCAACTACGTCGCCCCGATCCCGGCACAGCAGCGCATCGACAAGTCCTGGTACCAGGGCAGCGCCGACGCGATCTTCCAGAGCCTGAACACCATCGAGGACGAGAAGCCCGACATCGTCGTCGTCGTGGGCGCCGACCACGTCTACCGGATGGACTTCTCGCAGATGGTCGAGCAGCACGTCGAGTCCGGTGCGGGCGTCACCGTCGCCGCGATCCGTCAGCCGATCGACACGTCCGACCAGTTCGGGGTCATCGAGGTCGCCACCGACGACCACACCCGGATCTCGGCGTTCCGCGAGAAGCCGACCGACCCCGCGGGGTTGCCGGACTCCCCCGACGAGATCCTCGCGAGCATGGGCAACTACGTCTTCGACGCGCAGACGCTCATCGACGCGGTGACGGCC
>DATITJ010000005.1:0-1925 GCA_035467935.1 Ornithinibacter sp. | reverse complement strand
GTGACCGACGGCGAGCGCGGCCTCGTCGCCGGACTCGCGGGCGGCGGCGATCTCCTCGACGGCGAGCGCATGCCGCCGTTCGAGGTGCTGGACGCGCCAGAGCGCGAGCCACGCGCTGCGGGCCGCCCACCCACGCAGGGCGGGGTCTCCGATCCGCCGGGCCGCGGCGAGCCCCTCGTCGACGCGTGCGAGCACCTCCGGCTCCGCGCCCGGCGCGTAGTAGAGCTGCACGGCGAGGGCGAGCATGAGCACGCAGCGCGCCCGGGAGTCGTGGTGGTCCAGCCCTCGCAGCACGGCCCGCAGGTCGTCGACGAGGTCCTCGTCGACCTCCGCGTGCTCCTGGGGGAGCCACACCGAGTACCGGGTCAGCTCGGCGGCGGCGCGCGCGACCCGCTCCGGGTCGTCGTCGGCCCGGGCGAGCGCGACCGCCTCGACGACCGCCTCGACCACCGGTCGCCAGCGGGCGGCCCACGCCGCGGCCTGCGTGAAGGACAGGAGCAGCTCGTAGCGCTCCTCCCGGGTGCCCGCCGGGTCGAGCGCGTGGGCGCCCAGCGCCTGGCGGTAGAGCTCCGTGGCCTCGACGTTCGCGAAGTCGCGGCGCGCCTCGACCGCGGCGGCCGCCGCGGCCCGCCAGGCCTGCGGCGCGTGCCCCGGCCCCGCGGCGAGCCAGTGGCGCGCGAGGTCGAAGGCGCGCTCCGCCGGTGCGAGGGCCCCACGGGGCACCGAGTCCAGGGCGTGGGCGATCCGGGCGTGGACGCGGGCGACCCGCGCCGGCGACGCGGCGGCGATCACGGCATCGCGGGTCAGCGCGTGCTCGAAGACCAGCCGGCCGTCCTCACGCTGGTGGACGATGCCGATGTCGTGGGCCGGCTCGAGCCGGTCGGCGACCGCGTCGGGCCCCCACCCGCCGACGTGGGCGAGCAGGAGCGGCGAGTGTTCGCGGCCGAGGGCGGCCGACACCAGCAGCACCTCGCGGGTGGGGTCGGGCAGGTCCTCGAGGCGCCGGGCGACGACGGTCTGCACCGACTCGGGGACCTCCCCGCGCCAGGCCCCGGTCGTCGTCGCGAGCCGGGCCAGCTCGACGAGGAAGAACGGGTTGCCCCCGGTGCGGGCGCGCCAGTCGTCGACCCGGGCCGGGTCGGGGTCGGCACCCGTCACCGAGGAGACGAGGGCGCGCGCGTCGTGCTCGCCGAGGCCGCCGAGCTCGATGGTGCGGGCGCCGTGGCGTGCCAGGCCCACCCCGAGGTCGGCGAGGGCACCGACGGGTTGCGGGCGCGCCCGGCGGGTCGCGAGGACGGCGACCCGGTCGCCGGCGCCGAGGGTGGTCACGAGGTGGGTCATCGCCCGCAGCGTGCGGGTGTCGGCCCAGTGCAGGTCCTCCACGACGAGGAGGAGCGGCGTGCTCCTCGCCCGCTCCCGGACGGCCCGGGCGAGGGCCTCCT
This sequence comes from Ornithinibacter sp., assembly GCA_035467935.1. Taxonomy (GTDB): domain Bacteria; phylum Actinomycetota; class Actinomycetes; order Actinomycetales; family Dermatophilaceae; genus Fodinibacter. The sequence goes on along the minus strand of DATITJ010000005.1, from coordinate 483 downwards.
GCACGGCGAAGGCGCGTTCGGGCCCGACCTCGTCGGCGTCGTCGGCCCTGGCCAGCTCCGCGGGACGCTCGATGCCCAGGCCGTCGAGCAGCGCGAACCAGGGCCACCACGGCGGGGCGCCGTCGTCCTGCGAGCACCGGCCGACCGACGCGGCCAGTCCCACCCCGGCGGCGACCGTGAGCGCCGCGTCGACGAGACGCGTCTTGCCCGTGCCCGGGTCTCCCACGACGAGGACGGCTCCGGGCGAACCGGCGACCGCGCCGGCGCGGACGTCGGCCCCGACGGCGCGCTCGGCGTCCCGGCCCACCATCGCCCAGCTGCCGGCCGACGCCGGGGTCGCCGGGAGGGTCGACGAGGGCCCGGCCGTCGCAGACGTCGGCGGCGGCGGCGGCGGACGCAACCACACCGCCAGCGCCGGGTCCTGGCGCAGGATGGCCCCCTCGAGGGCACGCACCTCCGGCCCGGGGTCGAGTCCGAGCTCCT
>DATITJ010000004.1:0-7351 GCA_035467935.1 Ornithinibacter sp. | reverse complement strand
GACGGCGTGACGATGGCCGAGGCGATGCGGTCCGCCGGGCACGACCCGACCCGCCTCGGCCGCGACGAGGAGACCCTCGCTCGCATCGGCACCTTCGTCGAGCTGCACGTCGAGCAGGGTCGGGCCCTGGTCGACCTCGGTCACGCCGTCGGGGTCGGCAGCTTCATCCGGCCGCACGGGCGCTGGCGCTTCTCCCTGCCGGGCGAGGCCAACCACGCGGGCACCACGCGCCTCGAGGACCGCGAGGACGCCATGCTCGGCCTCGCCGCTGCGATCATCGCCGCCCGTCGCGCGGCCGAGATCCACGGCTGCGTCGCCACCGTCGGCAAGGTGCACGTCGTCCCCGGCGGGGTCAACGCCATCGCGTCGTGCGCCACCGGCTGGCTCGACGCCCGCGGCGCCGACCCGGATGCCGTGCTCCGCGTCGTCTCCGACGTGCGCGAGGTCGTCGGGGAGTTCGACGGCCTCATGACCCAGGAGTCCTGGACGCCGGTCACCCACTTCGACCCGGTGCTGGCCCGGCGGATGTCGACGATGCTCGGCGGCCTGCCCCTCATCGGCACCGGAGCGGGTCACGACGCCGGCATCCTCGCCAACGACGGCATCCGCACCGCCATGCTCTTCGTGCGCAACCCCACCGGCGTCTCGCACTCGCCCGACGAGTGGGCCTCGGCCGACGACTGCCTGGCCGGCGTCGCGGCCCTCGCCGACGTGGTGACCGACCTCGCCGGCGGCGGTGCATGACCGCCTACTGGTGCGAGCACGCCATGCTCCCCGGTGGTGTGCGGCGCTCGGTGCGGGTCGTCACCACGGGCGGGCGCATCATCGAGGTGCTGCCCGAGACGCGTGCCGAGCCGGGCGACGTGAGCCTGCGCGGCGTCGTGCTGCCGGGGCTGGCGAACGGGCACAGCCACGCGTTCCACCGGGCGCTGCGCGGGCGAACCCACGACCACGGAGGCAACTTCTGGACGTGGCGCGACGCCATGTACGCCGTGACGCACCGCCTCGACCCCGAGACCCTCCACGCGCTCGCCAGGGCCGTGTTCGCCGAGATGCTCCTCGCCGGCTACACGACGGTCGGGGAGTTCCACTACGTCCACCACGCCCCGCGCGGCCACCGCTATGACGACCCCAACGTCATGGGCACGGCGCTGCTCAGCGCGGCGCGCGAGGTCGGCATCCGGATCACCCTGCTGGACACCTGCTACCTCGCCGGTGGCCTGACCGCCGACGGCCACCTGCCGCTCGACGAGGTGCAGGAGCGCTTCAGCGACGGCTCGGTCGACGCCTGGGCCGCCCGGGTCGACGACCTCGGCGACGACGAGATGGCCCGCATCGGCAGGGCCGTGCACTCGGTGCGCGCGGTGCCCCACGATGACCTCGCTGCGGTGGGGCAGCTCGCCGCGAGCGACCGGCGGCCCCTGCACGTGCACCTGTCGGAGCAGCCCGGCGAGAACCTCGCGTGCGAGGGCTTCTACGGGTGCTCGCCGACCGAGCTGCTTTCCGGCGAGGGCCTGCTCGCGCCCACGACGACCGTGGTGCACGCGACGCACCTGTCCGACAAGGACATCGAGCTGCTCGCCGGGGCCCGCGCCACGGCGTGCTTCTGCCCGACGACCGAGCGCGACCTCGCCGACGGCATCGGCCCGGCCCGGCGGCTCCACGACGCGGGCGCCGGGCTGGCCCTCGGCTCCGACCAGCACGCCGTCATCGACCCGTTCGAGGAGCTGCGCGGGGTCGAGATGCACGAGCGCCTCGAGAGCCTGGAGCGTGGTCGCTTCGCGCCGGGCGACCTGCTCGCGATGGGCACGGTGAACGGCTACCGCTCCCTCGGGTGGGACGACGGTGGGCTCATCGCCGGCGGCCACCTGGCCGACCTCGTCGCCGTGCGCCTCGACACCGCGCGCACCGCCGGCTGCGCCCCCGACCACGTCCTCTACGCCGCCACCTCGGCCGACGTCAGCGACGTGGTGGTCCACGGCGAACGGGTCGTCACCGGCGGGCAGCACCGTGCGGGAGACGTCGGCCGGATGCTGGCCCACGCCATCGCGGCGGTGCGGCGGTGAGCACCCCGGCCGGCGTCGGTCGTGGCTCCTGGCGCTCGACGCTCGTCACCGGCATCCGCGAGCTCGTCACGTGTGCCGGGGCCGACGGCGGGATGCCGGTGCTCGGCCCCGTCGTGCCGGCCGCCACGCGGCTGGGAATCGTGCCGGACGCGGCGGTCGTCGTCGAGGACGGGGTCGTCGCCTGGGTGGGGCCGGCGACCTCCGCACCGGCCGCCGACCGGCGGGTCGACGTGGACGGCCGGGCCGTCGTGCCCGGGTTCGTCGACAGCCACAGCCACCTCGTCCACGCCGGGGACCGAGCGGCCGAGTTCACCGCCCGCATGGCCGGCACCCCCTACGACGGCGGGGGCATCGGGGTCACGGTCGCCGCGACGCGCGCGGCCTCCGACGACGAGCTGCGAGGCTTGTTGCGTGACCGGGTGGCCGAGATGCGGGCCCTGGGCACGACGACGGTCGAGGTCAAGAGCGGCTACGGCCTGAGCGTCGCCGACGAGGAGCGTTCGCTGCGCCTGGCCCGTGAGGTCACCGACGAGACGACCTTCCTCGGCGCGCACGTCGTGCCACCGGACGCGCGCGGTGACCGCGCGGCGTACCTCGACCTCGTCTGCGGGCCGATGCTCGAGGCCTGCGCGCCGCACGCCCGCTGGGTCGACGTCTTCTGCGAGCCGGCCGCGCCGTACGCGTTCACCGGGGACGAGGCGCGCCGGGTGCTCGTGGCCGGGCGGGATGCCGGGCTGGGCCTGCGGGTGCACGGCAACCAGCTCGCGGCCGGCCCGGGGGTGCGGTTGGCCGTCGAGCTCGGCGCCGCCAGCGTCGACCACTGCACGTTCCTCAGCCGGGCCGACGTCGAGGCGCTCGTCGGCGCGGCCGGCGCGACCGTGGCCACGTTGCTGCCGGGGGTGGAGTTCTCGACCCGCTCCCCCTACCCCGACGCGCGGGCCCTCGTCGACGCCGGGGTGGACGTCGCCCTCGCGACCGACTGCAACCCCGGCACCTGCAACACGGCATCCGTGCCGTTCGTCATCGCGCTCGCCGTTCGCGAGATGCGGATGACCGCGGCCGAGGCCCTCGTCGCGGCGACCGTCGGCGGGGCCCGGGCGCTGCGCCGCTCGGACGTCGGGCGGGTGGCCGTGGGGTCGCGGGCCGACCTCGCGGTGCTCGACGCGCCCAGCCACGAGCACCTCGCCTACCGGCCGGGGATGCCGCTCGCGCGTGCCCTCGACCTCGACGCCGGACTCGGCCGGGCCCGCGGTGAGCACGCGGGGCGGAGCGCGCGGTGAGGGTCGACGAGCGGGAGATCACCTCCGAGGTCGCGCTCTGCCGGCCCGACGGGCGGCTGAACCCGGCCGCGGTGGGCTGGACCCGGCATCCGCTGCACGACACCAGCCGGGTCGGCCTCGGTCGCCACGGCTGGGGCCGCACCAAGCGGTGGGAGTACTGGGCGGTGACCACCCCGACGCACCTGCTGGGTGTCACGGTCTCCTCCCTCGGCTACGCCGGGGTGTGCGCCGTGTGGGTGCACGACCGGCGCAGCGGTGAGACCGTCAGCCACGACGTCATCGTCCCGCTGGGTCGCGGCGTGACGCTGCCGGGTCGGCTCGGCGATGGCGCGGCCCGGGCGCGCACGCGTGGGCTGTCGATCGACGTCGAGCCCGTGACGGGCGGCACCAGGCTGCAGGTCAGCGGGCCCCGGGTCCTGGTCGACGTGCTCGCCGAGAGCCCTCCCGGCCACGAGGCCATGGGCGTCGTCGTGCCCTGGTCGCCACGTCTGTTCCAGTACACCGTCAAGGACGTCGCCCGCCCCGCCGTGGGCACGCTGCGTGTCGACGGCACCGAACACGTCGTCCCCGCGGGTGGGTCGTGGGCGGTGCTCGACCACGGGCGGGGGCGGTGGCCGTACTCGGTGCGGTGGAACTGGGGAGCCGGCTCCGGTGTCGTCGACGGCCGGGTCATCGGGGTGCAGGTCGGGGGCCGGTGGACCGACGGCACGGGCTCGACCGAGAACGCGCTGGTCGTCGACGGCCGCGTGCACAAGATCGGCGAGGAGCTCGCCTGGGACTACGACACGAGTGACTGGCTCGCGCCGTGGCGCGTGCGCGGGCAGCTCGCGGACCTGACGTTCACGCCGTTCTGGGACCACGCGTCCTCGACGAACCTCGGGGTGCTCGCCCAGCGGGCCGACCAGTGCTTCGGCCACTGGAGCGGCTGGATGTCCGACGACGCGGGAGAGCGGGTGCGCGTCGACGGGGTGCTCGGCTGGGCCGAGGACGTCGACAACCGCTGGTGAAGCCGGCGGCCGGCGGCCGGCGCCGACCGGCCTCGCGTCCGTCGTGCCGAGGGTGTTCTGGCTCGAGGCCTTCCCAGCGACGCCGGACGTGCGCCACGGTAGGGGGACGCACGGCCGAGCCGAGGTGAGTCGCACGAGTCGCACGAGTCGCACGGAGGTCCGCCAGGGGACGTTCCCCAACGGGATGGACCACGCGTCCTGGGGCGCCGGGGAGCGGACGCTGCTCTTCATCGGGGGCGGTCCCGGAAGCTCGGTCCCGACCGGACCGTGGCTGCGCACGTCGCAGCGGTGGTTCGAGCCGTTCACCGCTGCGGGCTACACGGTCTGGTACGTCACCCGGCGTCGGCGCATGCCCCCCGGGCACACGCTCGCCGACATGGCCGACGACTACGGCCAGGTGGTCGCCGACGAGCTCGGGGGGCGGGCCGACCTCGTCATGGGCGTGTCCTTCGGGGGGATGGTCGCGCAGCTCCTGGCGGCCCGGCACGGCGACCGCATCGGTCACGTCGCGCTCGTCGCCGCGGCGGCCGAGGTCAGCGCCTGGGGCAAGGAGGTCGACCTGCGGCTCGCCGATGCCGTGCGGCGCGGCGACACCGCGGCGACGGGGGCCGCCTTCGGGGAGTACCTCCTCCCCGGCGAACGCAGTCGCTGGGTCCGTCGCGTGGCGGGGCCGCTCGTCGGCCGCGGCCTGCTGTCCGGGAAGCACTACCCGCCCTCGGACCTCGTCGTCGAGCTGGAGGCGGAGCTGGCGTTCGACGCCCGGCCCGCGCTGCCCGGCATCCGGGTGCCCGTCGTGCTCCTCTGCGGCGACCGGGACCGGTTCTTCCCGCCCGCGGTGGTCGCGGAGACCGCCGCCCTCATCCCCGGCTGTGCCGTCGTGGGCTACGAGGGCCGGGGCCACATGTGGATGGCCTCCACGAAGCAGGTTCCACCGGCGGTCCTGGCCTTCGTCGACCGCACCTGAGCTCGCGCCCCGGACGTGGGCGGACCACCCGTCGCCCCTGCGGGGTCGGCCACACCTCGCGCTCGGGCCGGCGTCGTGGGCATACATTCGGGGCATGGCAGCGGCGGTGCCCGGGCGGCCCCTTCTCCCGGAGTCGCGGTGGACCGACCTCGACGGACCGGTGCACTACCTCGACTTCGGGGGGCCGGCCGACGGCCCACTGCTCGTGTGCGTCCACGGGCTGGGGGGCTCGGCGCTCAACTGGGCGGCGGTCGGCCCGACCCTGGCGCAGACCTGTCGGGTCGTGGCGCCCGACCTCGCCGGCTTCGGGCACACCGTCGGCGGCGGGTCGAGGTCCACGTCGGTGCAGGCGAACCAGCGACTGCTGCACCGCTTCCTCGTCGAGGTCGCGGGCACGCCGGCGATCCTCGTCGGCAACTCGATGGGGGGCCTGATCTCGATCCGCCAGGCCGCGCAGCGGCACGACACCACCGCGGGCCTCGTGCTGGTCGACCCGGCCCTGCCGCCGGAGCCGCGGGCCCTTCCCGACCCCCGCGTCATGGCGGTGTTCACCGCGTTCATGGTGCCCGTCCTGGGGCGCCGGCTGGTCAGCCGCCCGCGCGACGAGGCCTCGGCCGAGCAGGCGGCGCACGACCTGATGCGCCTGTGCTGCGCGGACCCGTCCCGGGTCCCGGACGAGGTCATCGAGCTCCACCGCGAGCTCGCCGGCCAGCGGCTCGACTACCCCGACGTCGACGCCGAGCTGCTCACGGCCGCGCAGTCCCTCTTCTGGGTGCTTGCGGACCGTCGCCGCTTCACGGCGATGCAGCGGGCGATCGACGTGCCGGTGCTGCTCCTCCACGGCGACCAGGACCGTCTCATCAACGTCGGGGCCGCCCGGGCAGCGGCCAAGGCCAACCCGCACTGGCAGTTCGAGATCGCCGAGGGGGTCGGGCACGTCCCGCAGCTCGAGGACCCGCAGTGGACGGTGGACAAGATCCTGGGCTGGCTGGCCGCCAACCCCGAGGCGGCCGACGTCGCCGCCCGGGCGCGGCCGTCGGTGCGGTACCGAAGGTGACCGGGGCCGTGGAGCGGCTGAGCGCGCTCGACGCCGCGTTCCTCGAGCTGGAGAACGACAGGCAGCAGCTGCACGTCGGCTCGCTCCTCCTGTTCGAGGGGCCCGTGCCGTCGTTCGAGGACTTCACGGCCCACGTCGCCTCTCGCCTCGACTCGATCCCCCGTTACCGCCAGCGGGTCCAGCGGATGCCGTTGGACCTCGCGCGACCGGTGTGGGTGGACGACCCGCACTTCCTGCTCGGCTACCACCTGAGGCACACGGCGCTCCCGGCTCCCGGAGGGGAGGACCAGCTCCGCGCCCTCTTCGCCCGGGTGCTGTCCCAGCGGCTCGACCCGCACCGCCCCCTGTGGGAGCTGTGGCTCGTCGAGGGGCTCACCGAGCAGCGCTGGGCGGTGGTCACCAAGACCCACCACGCGATGATCGACGGTCTCGCGGGCGGAGAGGTCATGGAGCTCCTCATGGACCCTGACCCCGAGGCCCCTCGGGTGCCGCCCACGACGTGGCGCCCCCGGCCACCCCCGTCCCGCCTGGCACTCCTGGCGTCCGGTGCGTCCGCCCTGGCCCGGCTCCCGATCGACGCGACCCGCGCGGCGGTCACCGCGGTGGGCGGCATCCCCTCTCCCGGTGGCCTGGCGCGGGCGGGGGTCGTCCGCGCGCGCGGCCTGGCCACCGTGGGCCGCAGCGCCGTCGCGCCGACGAGCGCGCTCAACGGCCCCCTGGGTCCGCACCGGCGGTGGGGGTGGGCGCGCGCCGAGCTGTCCGACGTCAAGGCGGTGAAGGCGGCCGCAGGGTGTTCGGTCAACGACGTCGTCCTCGCTGCGATCGCCGGCGGCTTTCGTGAGTACCTGCTCGCCCGGGGCGAGGACGTCGACCACACGACGATCCGTTCGCTCGTGCCGGTCTCGATCCGCACCACGGAGCACCGCGGCCGACTCGGCAACCAGGTGACCGCGATGTTCGCCGAGCTCCCGATCGGC
>DATITJ010000003.1:0-2475 GCA_035467935.1 Ornithinibacter sp. | reverse complement strand
CGCCCGGCTGGTACTCCCGCAGCGCGTGGAACGCGAGGTCGGACATCGACAGGTCGGGTGTCACCTCCCCCTCGAGGTCGCGCAACAGGCCGGCACCCAGGCTCTCGAGCGAGACGGTGAGCGGGTGCACGAACAGCTCGGTCCGCTGGGTCCAGGCGACGGTACGGCGCACGAGCCCGAGGGGGTCGCCGTGCACCGTGGTCGCCGGGCCCACGGGCACGACCCCGCGGCGGCGGGTCGGCACGACGAACAGCTCCTCGTGGGAGCGGCCCGGGGCCAGCGCGGGCAGGGTGAAGCGGGCGGCGGTCTCGCCCACCGGCAGCTCGACGAGCAGCGGGAGCATCCCCCGACGTGAGGCGTTGGACACCTCGATGCGCCCGGTGGCCGGGTCGCCCACGGTCACCCTGGTCGGCTCGACGTCGACCGCGATGCGCACCCTCGCCCGGCCGATCGCGAGCGCCAGGCACGCGACCACGAGCACGAGGCAGGCCGTGGCGACCATCGACAGCTCGAGCCACTGGTAGCGCGCCGCCAGCCACCACGAGCCGAGGCCGACGCCGAGCACGCTCCAGCCGAGCGGCGAGACCCAGCGCAGCACCTCGAGCACCGGGTGCCACACCGGGCGGGTGGAGTCGGCCATCGGCTTGATGCGGGTGCCGGTGAGCACGAGGATGCGCGCGCCGGTCTCGGTCAGGGCCGTCGGCACCTGGACGCGCGGCAGGGTGGTCGTGCGGGTGCGGGTGTCGCCGAGGGCCCGCGAGGGACCGGCGCCCCGACCGGAGCGACCGACGGTGGGCGGCACGTCGGCGGATGCCGTGCGCCGGCGGCCCAGCGTCGGGAGCGTGAGGCGCCGCCGCGGCTTGCGCGACGTCCCCGGTGTCCTCCCCGCGCCCGTCGCGGCGCGCCGGGGGACACGCGAGGGGGCGGCGGTCGAGGACCCGGTATCCGCGCCTCCGCCACCGGGGCTCGACGACGCCCCGGTGGGCGCACGCAGCGAGGACCGGGTGACGGTGGCGCCGTCGTCGTCGGCCGGGGCGACCGGACCCCGCAGGTCCGCGCGACGCGTCGTCGACCCGGCGCCCTCGAGGGGGTCGCTCATGAGGCGAGGCGCTCCGTGGGTGGCGTGACCTCCGCGAGGATCTGGCCGATGACCTGCTCGACGTCGACGCCGGCGAAGGCCGCCTCGGCGGTGACCAGGAGGCGGTGGTTGAGCACCGGCCGCGCGAGCAGCTTGATGTCGTCGGGCACGACGTGGTCGCGACCCTGGCTGATCGCCCACGTCTTCGCGCAGCGGACGAACGCGAGGCACCCGCGCACCGACAGCCCCAGGCGGGTGCTCACGTGGCGACGGGTCTCCTCCGCGATCCGGGAGACGTAGTCGAGGATCGCGTCGTCGACGTGCACCTCGTCGGCGAGCTCGGCCATGTCGGTGACGACGCTGGCGGTGACGACCGGGGCGAGGGCCTTGGTGCGGTCCCGCGTCTTGGCGTCGCGCAGCACCCGCACCGTCGCGTCGTGGTCGGGGTAGCCCAGCGAGGTCTTCATGAGGAAGCGGTCGAGCTGGGCCTCGGGGAGCCGGTAGGTGCCGGCCTGCTCGATGGGGTTCTGGGTCGCGATGACCATGAACGGCTCCCCCACCTCGTGCCGGACGCCGTCGACGGTGACCTTGCCCTCCTCCATGACCTCGAGGAGCGCCGACTGCGTCTTCGGCGAGGCGCGGTTGATCTCGTCGGCGAGCACGATCGTCGCGAAGATCGGGCCCCGGTGGAACTCGAAGACCTTGGTGCCCGGGTCGTAGATCGTCACGCCGGTGACGTCGCTCGGGAGAAGGTCGGGCGTGAACTGGATCCGGGAGTTGCTGCCCTGGACCGTGCTCGAGATGGCCCGCGCGAGCTGGGTCTTGCCCGTGCCGGGGAAGTCCTCGAGGAGCAGGTGCCCCTCGGAGAGCATGCACGTCAGCGAGAGCCGGATGACGTGCTCCTTGCCGAGCACCGCCTTGTCGCAGTTCGCGACCATGGCGGAGAACGTCTGGGCGAACCAGGCGGCCTGGTCGTGGGTGACGGTCATGGGGTGGATCTCCTCGGGTGCGGTGCCGCGGCGCGGCGGGTCTGGGGGGTGGGCCGGGGCAGGGCGGTGGTCGGGGGCAGGGCGGTGGTCCGGGGCAGGGAGTCGCGGCCGGGTCGGCGGCCCCGGGCGGGGGCGGAGGTCACCCGTGCTCCCGTCACCACGGGGCGCTCCCGGAGGCCGAGACGCCGTTGCCGAAGACCCGCACGGTCACCGGGCCCGTGCCGTTGGCGAACAGGCACCGGCCGTTCCACGTGTAGCCGTTGCCGGTGCCGTTGGTGGTCAGGGCGATGCCCGACACGAACCCGCCGGCGCGCGCGCTCTGGCACTCCACCTGGAACCTGGCGTTGGGAGGGAAGCTGCGCAGGTCGAAGTCGATCTCCGGGCACCCGGGCGAGTAGGTGCACGAGC
>DATITJ010000002.1:0-2391 GCA_035467935.1 Ornithinibacter sp. | reverse complement strand
TCCCGCGGCCCGACCGGCGCCGGACGGTGGCCGCCTACGTGGCGCTCACCAAGCCACGCATCATCGAGCTGCTGCTCGTGACGACGGTGCCCGTCATGTTCCTCGCCGAGCGCGGGGTCCCCTCTCTCTGGCTCGTGCTCGCCACCCTCGTGGGTGGCACCCTGAGCGCCGGCGCGGCCAACACGTTCAACTCGGTCTACGACCGCGACATCGACCGGCTGATGCACCGCACGAGCAGCCGGCCGATGGTCACGGGCGAGGTCACCCCGCGCAACGCGCTGCTCTTCGGGGCCGCGCTCACCGTCGTCTCGACGGTGTGGTTCGCCCTCGTCGTCAACGTGCTGTCGGCCGTGCTGTCGGTGGTGGCCATCGCCCTCTACGCCGTGGGCTACACGATCCTCCTCAAGCGCCGCACGTCGCAGAACATCGTGTGGGGCGGCATCGCCGGCTGCATGCCCACACTCATCGGCTGGTCGGCCGTCACGGGCACCGTCGAGTGGCCCGCGGTGATCCTGTTCCTCGTCATCTTCTTCTGGACGCCGCCGCACTACTGGCCGCTGTCGATGGCGTTCCGCGACGACTACTCCGCCGCCGGGGTGCCGATGCTCCCGGTCGAGCAGGGGCCGGTCGCCGTCGGCCGGCAGATCGTCGCCTACTCCTGGGTCATGGTGGCCGTGTCGCTCGTGCTCGTGCCGGTGGCACCGATGGGCTGGGTCTACGCCGTCACCGCGCTCGTCGCCGGCGCGCTGTTCGTCGCCGAGGCGCACCGCCTGCTGCGGGCCGCGAGGTCGGGCCTCACGGGCCCGGCGCTGAAGCCGATGCGGCTGTTCCACTACTCGATCACCTACGTGACGGTCGTCTTCCTCGCCGTCGCCGTCGACCCGCTGCTCCACCTCCCCATCGGCTGACGGGCCACCCGCGAGGTCACTGCCCGGCCTGAGGTACCTCAGACGTCGGGGTGGTGGCGGAGATACGGCTGGTGCCCGATGTGGGCGCCTGCCTCAGGCGACGAGATTGGGTCGTGCCGGAGGAACCCTCCACCGGCAGCAGACACCAGGAGTCACCGTGAACCCCTACGCAGACCCGCTGTTCCTCCGGGCCGAGATCGACCGTCGCCTCGAGCTGTTCGGGGTCGGGGACGAGCACCACCCGACGTCGTCTCCCGCTCGCCGTCCCGGCAGCCTGGGCCGCCTCGCCGACCGGGCGCTGCGCGCGCTGCGCCCCACCCGCCCGACCGTGGCGGCACCCGGGAGCCCTCGCCACCCGTGACCGCCGTCGCGACCGGTGCCATGATCGGGGCCGTGCCACCTCGTTCCCACACCGAGCTCGTCGGACGCCACGACGAGCTGGAGCGCGTCACCGACGCCCTCGGCTGGGACGAGGGGGGCGGCGGGGCCGTCCTCCTCGGGGGTGATGCCGGCATCGGCAAGACCGCCCTCGTCAGCCGGCTCGTCGACCGGGCCACCGACCGGCGCGTGCTGGTCGGGCACTGCGTCGGCGAGGTCGGCACGAGCCTGCCGTACCTGCCGTTCGTCGAGATGGCCGCGGGCCTGGACGCCCGGGAGCGCGACCTCGTGGACGAGCTCGTCGCGGCGCACCCCGGCCTGGTCCACCTCGTCCCGCGCCTCGCCGGTCGGGCGCGCACGGATGCCGTGCGCGCCGACCTCGTCGAGGCGGTGCACGGCGCCCTCGCCGACCTCGGTCGCCGCGGACCGGTGCTCGTCGTCGTCGAGGACGTGCACTGGGCCGACGAGTCGACCCGAGAGCTGCTCACCCTCCTGTTCACCCGTGGCGGGCCCGACGGGGTCGGCCTCCTCGCCACCTGGCGCACCGACGACATCCACCGCCGCCACCCCCTGGCCGGCGCCCTGGCGGTGTGGTCGCGCCTGCCCGCCCTGACCCGCCTCGAGCTCGGGCCCCTGCCGGATGCCGACCTGCGCCAGATCGTGCGTCGGGTCGGCACCGACCTCCCGCCCCGCGTCGTCGAGGAGGTGGCCCGCCGCGCCGAGGGCAACGCCTTCTTCGCCGAGGAGCTCGCGGCGGCCGCGGGCACCGGCGGCGCCGACCCGGGCGACCTCACCCGGCTGCTCCTCGCCCGGGTCGACCAGCTCGACGAGGGCGCCCAGGCCGTCGTGCGCGTGGCTGCCGTCATCGGCCGCCGGGTGCCGCACGAGCTCCTCGAGCGCGTCGCCGGCGTCGACCCCGCCACGCTGCGTGCCGCGCTGCGCACCGCCGTCGAGCACCACGTCCTCGAGCCCTGGGGGGAGCAGGGGTACGAGTTCCGGCACGCGCTGCTCGCCGAAGCCGTCACCGACGACCTGCTGCCCGCGGAGCGGCCCCAGCTGCACCGGGCCTGCTGCGCGGCGCTGGGCGAGGACCCGGGCCTCGGCA
>DATITJ010000001.1:0-1509 GCA_035467935.1 Ornithinibacter sp. | reverse complement strand
CTCGTCGTCGTTCAGATGCACTGCCACGGCTGCTCCCATGGGTCCGGCCGGCCGGGACGTGACCGGCGTCATAGTGGTGCGACGAGGGTGATGCTAGGGCCAACGGGAAGGAATTGGTATGGGTTTGCCCCATTGACGGATGCCGGGCGAGCTCGGCGGCACTCACGCGGGGGTGGCGCGCCACGTTCGTCAGGGCCTCGGCCCCGATCCGGTACGCCGCCACCTCGAGCGCCGCGCTCAGTGGGGGCAGCCGGGTCCGGGACACCCGCAGGTCGAGCCCACACCCGTTCGCGACCTCCACGAGAGCGCCGACGAGGCCCAGGTCGTCGAGCGCCACCGGTCGAAGTCCCCGGCTGACCGACCGCACCCGCTCGAGGGCCGAGCCGGCCGACTCCCTGAGGTGCGCGACGCGCCGGGTGGCGGTCGCCGGGTCGCGCGCGATGACCTCCGACAGCCCCGCGAGCTCCATGCTCATCCCGGCGAGCGTGGGCCCGAGGTCGTCGTGGAGGTCGCGGCGCAGGCGGAGCCGCTCCTCCTCCCGGGCCGTGACGATCGCCTCGCGGCTGGCTCGCACCTCGTCGCCGAGCACCACCGTCTCGACGACCCGCCCCACGTGGTCGGCGAAGTCCTGCACGAGGTCGCGGTCCCGGCGCCCGAACCGTCGTCCCGGGGGGTACGTCACCGTCAGCCGCCCCCGGGGTTCACCACGCACGACGAGGACCTCGCTGTGGACCGGCCCGTGGGGGGCCCGCCCGGGCCCCGCCGCCGCGGTGCGGCCGTCAGCGGTCACGACGACCCCCGAGGCGCGCAACGACGAGCGGACCGTGCGGGCCACCGTGTCGAGGAGGTCGTCGAGGGTGGCCGAGCGGGTCGCGGTGGCCGACAGCCGCCGGATCGCGGTGGCGGCGTCCGCCGTGTCGCCGAACAGCGCGCGGTGGACGGCCCGCTGGAGCGCCGTCCGTGCCGGCATGATCGCGAGCGCGACGACGGCCGCCAGCACCCCGACGGCCGTCGGCGGCATCCCGGACCCGAGCCGTCCCAGGACGGCCACAGCGAGCACGTAGGCGGCGGCCACGAGACCGGTGAGCACGGAGTAGACGAGGGCGTGACCGACGACGACCTCGACGCCCGGGAGACGCCGGCGCAGCACCGCCGAGGTGAGCGCCACCGCCAGCAGCACACAGCCGACGACGTCGAGGAGGTCGGCGACGGCCGGCCAGACCACCCGACCCAGCACGACGAGCAGGGCGAACACGAGCACGGCTGCCAGGACCGGCGCCAGGCGGCGGCGCTGGTCCCGGGGTCCGCGGGACAGACGCCACGTGACGGCCGGCACGGCCACGAGGAGCAGCCCCTGGAACACGGGTTCGAGGGCGGTGACGACGGCGCCAGTTCCCCACGGGAGCAACCCGACCGGGTTGGGGAGGTGGTCGACGCCGACGAGGTCGGTGTCCGGCGCCGCCGCCGGCCCCGAGGTGAGGGACCACGCGGCCACGATGGCCGTCTGGA